>JAJFVG010000079.1 GCA_021371915.1 Nitrospiraceae bacterium | reverse complement strand
CATATTGGAAGGCCTCAAGATCGCGCTCGACCACCTTGACGAGATAATCGCCCTTATCAGAAAGTCCAAAAACCCTGAAGAAGCAAGGGCTGGCCTCATAAGCAACTATCCTCTTACAGAGATACAGGCCCAGGCAATACTTGACATGAAGCTCCAGAGACTCACAGGCCTTGAGAGAGAGAAGATAGTAAATGAGTATGAAGAGATACTCAAAGAGATAGAGAGGTTAAAGGCTATACTCGCGAGCGAAAAGCTGGTTAACAATATCATCAGGACAGAGCTGATCGAGGTTAAGACAACTTATTCTGATACGAGAAAGACAGAGATAATGGATGCAACAGCAGACCTCACGCTCGAAGATCTTATAACCGAGGAAGAGATGGTTATAACCGTCTCTCACAACGGCTACATAAAGAGAAACCCGCTCTCCATCTACCGCAGCCAGCGCAGGGGCGGCAAGGGACTCACAGGCATGGAGACAAGGGAAGAGGATTATGTTGAGCAGGTCTTCATAGGCTCCACGCATGACTATATGCTCTTCTTCAGCAACAAAGGCAGGCTCTACTGGCAGAAGATATACCAGATACCAGAGGCAGGCAGAACAGCCAAAGGCAAGGCGCTTATCAATCTGCTGCCGCTTTCAGAGGGAGAGCGCATTTCAACAGCGCTGAATGTGAAGGACTTTAAAGACGGATTTCTGGTTATGTTCACCAAAAAGGGCGTTGTCAAAAAGACAGCGCTCCAGGATTACAGCAATCCGCGCTCAAAAGGCATTATAGCGGTTACTATTGATGAGGACGATGAGCTTATAGCTGTCAGACGCACAACAGGACAGGATGACCTTATCATAGGAACAAGACGCGGCCTCTCCGCAAGATTTAAAGAGGATGATGTCCGTTCAATGGGCAGATCAGCGCGCGGCGTAATAGGCATAAGGCTCGGCAAGGGCGATGAGGTTGTCTCTGCTGATGTTGTTGTTGATCGCACATGCATGCTCACAGTAACGGAAAACGGACTCGGCAAGAGGACAAAGGTGGAAGAATACCCTGTGCATGGCCGCGGAGGCAAGGGAGTCATCTCCATAAAGGTTACTGAAAAAGGCGGCGTAGCAGTAGGTCTTATACAGGTGAGGGATGAAGATGAAATCGTGCTTATCACAAACAACGGCAAACTGATAAGGACGGTTGCAGGCAATATATCAGTTCTCGGAAGAAACACCCAGGGCGTAAAGCTTATGGACCTGGATGGTGAAGACAAGATTGTCAGCATGGGCAAGGTGGCAGAGGACTAATGCAGAAGGATATATTTATTTTTCTGTTTGCAGCTGGCCTGCTCTTTTTCGGCTGGCCGATGGTAGAGATTTTCAGGAGCCATCTTCCGCAGTATCTGTTCGGCTTCTGGCTGCTTTTCATAGGCGCTGTTGCCGCGGCTTCGCTGCGGCGCAGCACTAAAAAATCCAGGGGGCAATGACTCCGGCCTTCTTCATCAGCATGTCTTCGCCCGCTCTGATGGGCGTTGACACCTAGTGTTCACTCCATTTGATCTCTTCCTGGTTGTGCTCGTGTACCTTCTTGTGCTTTTTGCGCTTGCGTACTATGCGGAAAGGAAAGAGCAGGCTGGAAAGAGCATAGTCAACAATCCATATGTATACGCGCTTTCACTGGCGGTCTACTGTACCTCATGGACATTCTACGGCAGTGTAGGCCGTGCAGCAACAGACGGCTTGTCCTTTCTTACCATATATCTCGGCCCGACAATAATGGCTGCTGTCTGGATGATAGTGCTGCGCAAGGTGATACGCATAGCTAAGGCCAACAGGATAACCACCATATCAGACTTCATAGGCGCACGATACGGCAAATCCATATTCCTCTCAGCGCTTGTCACAGTAATAGCAGTTGCAGGCATCGGCCCGTATCTCGGACTCCAGATAAAAGCGATCATCACAACATTCGGCATCATCACAGGCCAGATGCGCGAAGGCGTGGGCGCAGGCATGATCATAACAATGATCCTCGGCATCTTTGCCGTGCTCTTTGGCGCAAGGAAGATAGACTCTTCAGAGAGGCACGGGGGCCTTGTTTTTGCCATAGCATTTGAATCGATCGTCAAGCTTGCCGCGTTTCTGACTGTCGGCATCTTTGTGACATATTTTTTGTTTAATGGTTTTGGAGATATATCCTCACGCATAGAGAGCGCTGGCAAGGCATACCTGCTTGCAGCAGGAAGCGGGCACTCATATTTTGAATGGACAGCGCTGCTGCTGCTCTCGATGATGGCGATAATGCTGCTGCCCAGGCAGTTCCAGATGTCTGTTGTAGAAAACTACAATGAAGACCAT
>JAJFVG010000077.1 GCA_021371915.1 Nitrospiraceae bacterium | reverse complement strand
TAAGTTGATGCAGCTTGAAGATATGCAGAGGGGGATGATGAATCCCCCTCTTTTTTTTAGGCAGTCATTGTTGTGGCTGCTCGTCCTTATGTTTTGCGCTGCCGCATCATTCAGCAGTCTGTATCTCAGTTCCGCGCTTTTAACTCCTTATGAATTTCTCTTTCTCAGTCTGCTTGTGCTCTTCATCTCTATCGCGTTTTTCAGACAGGCGAGCGCCGGGCATTTGAACATTCCTCTGCTTCTTCTTCCGATTATCATTTTCATCATACTGAGGATTGCGCCTGTTTTTTTCAGTCCTGTGCTCAATCTGCACTCAGCGCTCGCAAAGACAGCAGGCCTTTTGGTTGGGGCGCTGTTTTTTTTAAGCCTTTACCAGGCAGGTTTTGGTGAAGATGAGAGGCGCAGGATTCTGCTCATTGTGTTTGTCTCTGGCGTTATTCAGTCATTGATAGGCATTGGCCAGTTCTTTTTTCCCGGCATTGATGTTTCACCTCTGCTGATGAAGTTCAAAGGCATACCGTACGGCAGCTTTCAGCAGCTCAATCTCATGGGATCGTGGCTCGCCACATGCATAGTTATATCACTCTATCTGACACTGCATGGATGGAGAGACGGCTTTGGCAGAAAGCTGAGGGCGTTATTCATGGCGTTGACTGTGCTGCCATGTTTTGTGCTGCCGCTTACAGGGTCGCGCACAGGGCTTCTGGGTCTGCTTGCGGGCATAGCTTTGATCTCTTTCAGCAGTAGGGATTTGCTGAGGCAAAAGGCAAGACTGATGCAAGTTTGGTTTGTTTTGTTGATACTCTCCTTTTCTCTTGGGGTCGCTTCTTCGTATCTCCTTAAGGGCGAGTCAATCCTGATATCAAAAACAGCTGGAACCAGCATCCATGATATGGCCGGCAGGGCTGTGCTCTACAAAGTGAGCATCGAGATGTTCAAGGACGCTCCTTTAGGGCATGGCATTGGTGACTTCAGCAGTCTCTATCCTGTTTATGAAACACGCTTGTTCAAGGACAATCTGAATGACAGCACAAGGATGTACGGCTCATTGCACCCTCACAACGAACTGCTGTATCAGCTTGCCGAGTCAGGTGTCATTGGCATTGCAGGGCTTGTTTTTGTTTCAGGCTTTTTTGTTTTTTATTTGCTGAGGTCCGGTATAAAAGAAGCCGGCATATTTCTTGGGCTGATGTTGCCATTGATAATACACTCTATGCTTGAGTATCCCTTTTACCAGTCATTGCCGCATTATGCGCTCTTTATCATTTTGCTCTATCTGCCGCTTGCAGGATTGCAGAACAGCTGGAGCTTCGAAAGCTCAAAAACTTTAAAAACAGGGCTGCGTATATTGATAACGGCCGCGGCTGCTGTCTCGGTAATTCTTATTGCGCATACGCTGAATGACTACTCAAAAATGATCAGACATGCTAATCAGAAAGCAGGCGCAGGAGTTGTAAATCTATCTCTTCTTGAGTCCGGACTGCGCAACCCTTATCTTGCAAAAGAGGCTGTGAGGCTAAGGATGTCCGCTCTGCTCGACTATGGAGCGAGAAACAGCAACAAACAGGCGCTTGAGGCTGTTGAGCATTGGTCATCAGCAGAAGCAGGACTTTCT
>JAJFVG010000062.1 GCA_021371915.1 Nitrospiraceae bacterium | reverse complement strand
AAGGCGCTGGAGCTGGCTGTAAAGGCTTATAATCTGGCGCCTGAAAGAGCTGAGGTGCAGGACACTCTGGGCTATGCGTTTCTTAAAAACAACAAAAACCAGGATGCACTGAAGATCATGAAAAACGCTGTTGCAATAGCTCCTGAGAACTCTACAATTCAGTATCATCTTGCACTTGCTTACAGGGCTAACGGCGATAAAGCCATGGCTATAGATGCGCTGCAGAAGGCCCTTAAATCAAGAAATTTTGCAGAAGCCAAAGAGGCTGAAAAGCTGCTGGCTGATCTAAAGGCAGGCAGGAACTGATCTTTTACTTATGAAGACCAACCTCTGGTTCATAATAGGCGACCTGCTCCTGTCGCTGCTGGCTGTCTTTGTCAGCTTTTTTGCACTCAAAGCTGAGATGGGCATTGATCTTGAGTATATTCAGCTGGCGCCTTTTGGAGGAGTGCTTTACCTGTCATCATTCATGTTTGAGCTTTACAATATGGAAAAGTACAGGCCGGTACGGCAGCATCTTTTTGATGTCGGCATGTCTGTGCTCCTGTCATTTCTCCTGCTTTCCAGTTTTTATTATCTTTTCCCTTACCTGATGATAAAGCAGGAACTCTTCATCGCTTCGCTGCTGATCTTCGGAATCCTGCAGGCCATGTTTCACTGCGCATATCTTACTGCCACAAAGTCGTCCGGTCTTGTGCGAAGGATTATTGTTCTTGGCACAGGGCCGCTCGCAGCCAAGGTTGCAGAGGCGGTGAAGGAGTCTGACCGCACCCACAAGCTTGTCGGCTTCATCAAGATGTCCGACAGGGCAACGAGCGTGCCGGAGAAGCTGATCCTCGGCAGCAGCTCGGACATAATCAGACTTGTGGAGAAAAAGAAGATACACAGAATAGTTGTAGCGATAACCGAAAGAAGAGGGGTCTTCCCGGTACAGGATATACTCAAGTGCAAATTCAGCGGTATAAATGTTACAGAGGCGCCTAACTTTTATGAAGAGATGACCGGCAAGCTTCTTATCGAAAACATAAACCCGAGCTGGTTCATATTCTGCCACAGCATGCAGCTTGGCGAACTTAGGCTCCTCATCAAGAGGGTGACGGATGTGGTTGTTGCGGTTGTGGCGGGCGCGGTATTTCTGCCGCTTGTGCCGTTTATTGCACTTGCAATCAGACTTGATTCAAAAGGATCGATCTTTTTCAGGCAGAAAAGGGTTGGCCAGTATGGCAGGGGATTCACCATTTACAAGTTCAGGACAATGAAGCAGGATGCTGAAAAGGGCACAGGGGCTGTCTGGGCAAAAGAGGGAGATGCAAGAGTTACGCGCGTAGGCAGATTTCTCAGGAAATCGCGGCTCGATGAGATACCGCAGATATATAATATCATCAAGGGAGATATGAGCATTATCGGCCCGAGGCCGGAAAGGCCTGAGTTTATCGAGGGGCTCAGCAAGGTCATATCTTTTTATACTGAGAGGCATTCAGTAAAGCCCGGCCTTACAGGATGGGCGCAGATAAGGTATCCTTACGGCGCTTCGGTTGAAGATGCTATAGAGAAGCTGAGATATGATCTTTACTACATAAAAAACCTGTCGCTCATGTTTGATCTCGGGATAATGCTGGAAACAATAAAAGTTATGCTCTTTGGCAGGGGCGCAAGATGAGGAGGCGTTTTATGAAGAGGTTTTTTTCTGCAGCATGTCTCGTATTTGTTTTTGTTTTTTGTCTGGCTTATGCAGCGCACGCATATGAAGCAATAGGTGAAGAAGATGAGCTTGAAATAGCGGTATGGGGTTATCCTGAACTCAAGGTAAAGGTGCCTGTGAGGCCTGGAGGCATAATATCAGTGCCTTTTGTGGGAGAGGTAAAGGCAGCAGGCATGACGCCGCAGCAGCTTAAGGAACATCTTGAAAAGGAATATGCCAAATTCATAAAAAATCCTACGGTCAGTGTTGTTGTCACTCAGGTTAACAGCTTTAAAATATATGTAATGGGCGCAGGTATAGGTGCAGGGAAACCAGGCGCTGAAGGCGCAAGCGTTACAGGAGTTACCTCGGGCGCGATGACACTCAAGAGGCAGACAACTCTTTTGCAGCTGCTTTCCGTACTCGGCTTCCAGAAGGACGCAGATCTTCACAGCGCGTACATGATGCGCGAAGGCAAGAGGCAGAAGATAAACTTTTTCAATCTCGTATACAAGGGCGATGCGTCGCAGGATATACAGTTAAAGCCGAATGATCTTATTTTTATTCCGATCAATGTTGAAAAGCGGGTCAGGGTGATAGGCGCTGTAAAAACGCCAGGCATGGTGAATTTTGTGGATGGCATGACTGTGCTGGATGCGATACTCAGTGCCGGAGGGTTCAATGAATTCGCAAGCCAGAACAGCGTGGTAGTGATGAGAAAAGAAGGGGAAGAGACAAAAAGCATAGAGGTGCCTGTCAAGAGCATTATCAGAAACGGTGAGATGAACAGGCTTCTGCCTCTTCTGCCTGGTGATATAGTAAAAGTCGATACAGGATTATTTTAGGAGGAATAATGCAGGCCAGCAGCAATAGAGGATTCGACATAAAACAGTATCTGATGATTCTTAAAAAAAGGCGGTACCTTGCGCTTGCGATATTCCTGGTTGTGCTGTCAGGATTCGCATGGTCAGGATATTTCATGCCGAGCAAGTATGAGGCATCCTCAACAGTATTCGTTCAGCGAAGCTCTATGATTGACCCGCTGATCAAAGGCGTGGGAATAGCAGGTTCATTGGATGACACGCTCAGGACGCTGAGAGACAGACTGATGAGCAGGAGCATACTTGAACGGGTAGTTAAAAAACTTGATCTGGATGTCTATGCCAAAACACCGGAAAAATATGAAGCCCTTATTGATGGAATGAGGCAGAATCTGGTTATAACCATCAAATCAGCCCGTGGAAAAGAGGTTGCTGACCTTTTCCGCATATCATACACCAATCCGGACCCGCGCAAAGCAAGGGATGCAGTCAACACTCTCATCAGCGAATATATTGAAGAGAACATGGGCTTTCGCCGGTCTGATGCTTACAGCGCCTTTGAGTTTATCCAGACACAGCTTAATGAATACAAGACAAAGCTTGAAGAGTCTGACAAGACCATAAGACAGTTTAGGGAAAAGAATCCGAGGATGATACCGCAGAACGAAGCAGCTCTTTCCACAAGAGTGGAGTCTTTTCAGTCAGCAAAAATCGAAGGCGAGATCAGGCTTAGAGAACTCCAGAAGCGCAAGGAGAATCTCCGGAAACAGCTCTCCGGTGAAAAGGAGCTGACAGTTGCTGTGGTTACCAAGGAGGGCTCTCCACAGTCCAGACTGAGCTACCTTAACAACCAGCTTGTTATTCTTACTGCAAGATATACGGAAAGGCATCCTGAAATAATAAAGATCAGAGGCGAGATAGAAGAGCTGAAGAAGCAGGTAGACAACCCAAAGAACAAGGAGTCGGAAAGCGGGGCATCAGAGACATCAGCGCTGAATCCGATATACCAGCAGCTTAGGGAAGACCTCGCAAAGACTGATGCTGAGATAGATTCGCTCAAGGCCAGGATACAGGAGCTGGCAAAACAGCAGGCATCAGCACAGGGAGCGCTCAGCAGCATGCCGCGCGAGCAGGAAGAGTGGGGCAGGCTCATGCGCGACAGGAATGTCAACCAGAAGATATATGATGATCTGCTGCAGAAACTCGAGAGCGCAAGGATATCCAAGAACCTGGAGACAAATGAAAAGGGCGAAACATTCAAGATAGTTGACCCTGCAATCCTGCCTACCATGCCGGTAAGTCCGGACAAGGTGCGCCTCATACTTATGGGGCTGCTTTTTGGCATCGTGCTGGCTGTTGGCGCTGCTATCGGACTGGAGTCGCTAAATCCTTCATTCAGGGATGAAGAGTCCATAACAGAGACACTTAATATGCCTGTGCTGGGATCAATCAGGCATATAGAGGTCTTTGATGCAAAGGTAGCTGCGGTCAAGTTAAGGGACAAAAAGATATTTGTCGCAGCAGGGGCATATGTGGCGGTAATACTCCTCTTGCTTGCAAAAGAGGCTGCTTATAAATTTGCCGGTATCAATATTGCTGGATTTTGACAGGAGATAATTTAATATGAGCAAAATAGAAAAAGCGCTCCAAAAAGCGATGGAATCAAGAGGCTCCCAGGCAGAGCCTACAAAACCTCAGGAGGCAAAGCAGGCAGCATCTCCTGATCCACATATATTTGCCGCAGCAGCAGAGGCTGTTGATCCTGCGCAGGTTGACCGGCACGTTGTCTGCATAACGGAACCCTTCTCCGCAATAGCGGAGCAGTACAAGAGGCTGCGCGCAAAGATCATAAGGGATACTTCCAAGGACAACAGGAATATCCTCATGGTTACCAGCGCAAACATGTCGGAAGGCAAAAGCATAACAGCGGCAAATCTTGCTGTTGCTATTGCGCAGGAGATCGACCATACTGTTCTGCTGGTCGACACTGACCTGAGGCGTCCTGCGCTTCACACATACCTCGGCTTTGAATCGAAATATGGACTCAGCGACTATCTGCTGGGTACAAAAGAGCTTCCTGAAATCCTGATAAAAACAGGAATAGGCAAACTTGTGTTTCTGCCGGCCGGACAGCCTGTTGAAAACCCTTCGGAGCTTCTTGCATCATCACGGATGAAGGAACTTGTCAGGGAGATGAAAAACAGGTACAAGGACAGATATGTGATATTCGACAGCTCACCACTGCTTGTAACCGCAGACTCCATCTCCATGAGCAGATACATGGACGGCATAATATTCGTAGTGCAGTCTGACCATACCCACAAAAAAGATGCGACAAAAGCCTTGTCAATGATCAAGGGCATACCTGTAGTAGGCGTTATTATGAACGACGTTCCGGAATACCTCTCGAATGACAAGAATGACTACTACAGATACGGATATTACGCAAGGGCTGCATCCGCTGAAGCAGGAAAGTTGGAGTAGCAATCAACAGCAGCAAAATGGAGAAACAGAAAATATGTATATAGATTTTTTCGGCCTCAGATGCAAACCCTTTGAGCTTGTGCCTGACCCTGAATTTCTGCTCATGAGCAGGGGGCACAAGCGCGCGCTCACTCACCTCAATTACGGCATAGTGGAAAATTCCGGTTTCATACTTGTAACCGGAGAGGTGGGCACAGGCAAGACCACGCTGATAAGAAGCATGATGAAGAAGCTGAACAGTGATATCAAACTTGCGCGCGTAAACAATACAAGGGTCACATCCGAGCAGCTGATCTCGATGATAAACGAAGACTTTGGTCTGGACATCAAAGGCAGGACAAAGACCGAGATGCTGAGTGACCTTACTGATTTTTTGATAGTACAGTACGCATCAGGCGGCAGATCGATGCTTATAATCGACGAAGCGCAGAATCTGTCAGCAGACCTGCTTGAAGAGATCAGACTGCTTTCAAATCTGGAGACAGACAAATCAAAGCTGCTGCAGATAATACTCGTGGGCCAGCCTGAGCTGCTGAAGACTCTAAGCAGGCCTGAGCTTAGGCAGCTGCGGCAGCGCATAAGCATAAGCTGTCAGATAAATCCTATATCAAAAGAGGAAACAGCGGAGTATATATTACATAGACTTGAGGTTGCCGGCAACCGTAATGCAGTGGAATTCTGCGGCTCCTGCATTGAGAGCATACACGCATTCAGCAGAGGCATTCCGAGGCTGATTAACATTGCCTGCGATTTTCTGTTGCTCTCTGCATTTGCTGAAGATACCCGTGTTGTAACCGAAGAGCTTGTGAAAGAGGTTTTGGGAGAGATAGAGATGACTCACGGCTATTGGTATGATGAGACTCCCGATACCAAGGCTTCAGGTTCTGCATCTGATATCGAAGAAAAAAACAGGGATGTCCTTGCGAAGATAGAAAATCTTGAGGCTATTGCGCACAGGGTCGAAATTTCGAAAGCAGAGAGAGAAGACATGCTTTTGAGATTGGCACAGCTGGAAGAGATGCTCGAAAAGACAATAAGCCATTTCAAGAATGAGCTTTCAGCTCTCAGCACAAAGAAGATCGAGATACAGCTTTTGAGAGTCAACAAGGACATCGCATCAATCAGGAACAAACTGCTGGATATTGAGACCAGAGCGCCTTATGAAGAGACTGAAATTCTCAAGAAGAAAAAGACGCTGTGGGACAGAATATTCAACTGATAGTTTCCTAGCCTGTATTAAACAAAACTTTTCATTTTTTTATCCCCCACAACAAAATGCATAATGCCCTTACAGTAGATGT
>JAJFVG010000075.1 GCA_021371915.1 Nitrospiraceae bacterium | reverse complement strand
ACCTGGTCAACTCCGGCAACTATTGTGTCGAGCTTCTTCACATCATCAAGGCTGCCGCCCTGCGGCCCGTTTGCAACCAGTATTCTTACAGCGTCCAGTATTGTTAGTGCAGGCTTGATAACAAGGCATAGGTCAACAAGGCTCTCATCAAGCTTCTGGTGTATCTGCCTCCTGCTGCCTCCCATCACTCCCATCCAGTTCTTCATCGACATTGTGAGTTTTGAGAGGCCGTGATGCTTTGCTATCGGAATATTTATGATCTTGTCTGCTGCCAGCATCGGCTCGTAAAGCGGCCAGGATTTTATGGCTTCGCCGTTTATTTTGATGTCCCTGAACTTGCGTTCATCAACAAATGCTATTTCTGCTCCAGTGGATTTAGCTGCGTCTGATATGCCGCTCTGCACGTAGCAGCGCCTTGGATCATTCACGGGTCTGTCAAATACTATCACCTTCTTTGCTCCTGATTCATGGCACATGCGTATTACTTCTGCAACAACCTCTGGGTTGGTGTTGGCTGCGTATTCAGGTGTTCTGTCCCATCCGATGTTGGGTTTGATAGCGACTGTGTCGCCTTTTGATATGAAGCGGTGCATTCCGCCGAGCGCGTTGACAGCTGCCCTTGTTATTTTCGCAGGAGAACTGCCTGTTGAAACTACAAGGTCAGGAACTGCTGCTGCTTCGCAAAGAGATACTAATTCTGACAAGACTGATGGTATGGATAACGCTGCGCTGCTTATAGCGGCTGCTTTAAGAAAATCTCTCCTCTTCATAAGGGCTCTCCTTCAGGGCAGTTAGTCTAAATATAACACAAGCTGCGGCAGTTAGCAGATTACGCCAGATCAGCATGTGATATACTTTGAAATAAAAGCAGAGAGTTTGATGATAATGGATGAGAATGAAATAAAAGCTGTTGAAATGCTTCATGACCTTCTGAAGTCCAGAGGCCTGAGGCTGGCTGCTGCGGAATCATGCACAGCCGGGTTGATAGGGCATCTTGTTACCACACTTTCAGGCTCAAGTGCCATATTCAACGGTACGGCTGTTTGCTATAACAATGATGCAAAGATGGCTGTGCTGGGTGTTCAACCGGCAACCCTTGATCAATACGGCGCAATAAGCAGCGAGACAGCCATAGAGATGGCTGAAAGGGCAAGGTTCCTGTTTGATGCTGATTGTGCTGTATCCACAACAGGCAACCTGGGGCCTGATGCGCAGGAAGACAAACAGGTGGGCCTGGTCTACATAGGCATCAGCTACAAGGGCTATACAGATGCTGTGGAGCTTGTGCTGGATGGCAGCAGGCTCGAAAACAGGCAGCAGGCAGCGCTAGCAGCCTTTGATCTTCTTTGCAGTTTCATAAAATCCAAATAGTTCTTTCAGATCAGTAGTATAGTAGTCCAGTTGTAACAACCTGAAAAACAATATAAATATTTTTGTTGCTGTGTTAGGTTGCTGTGCTGCGGTGATATTGCCCTACTGCGCTGCTGTTCCGTGATATAATTTAATTAGGAGCTGGAGGCAGCAATATGCAGATCAGAGGATATGAACAGAACCAGCAGTCATATCAACTGAACGACGCATCTCAGGATGTTCAGAAGAGTACACCTGCGCAGTACGGCCCTGACACAAACACAAAATCCACTGAACAGCAGAATTCAAGCACAAAAGCTGACCAGGTCAATTTAAGCGCTGAGGTGCTGAAGCTCAAGACAGATGAACAGCGCGTAATTGCCCATGAAAACGCCCACAAGGCAGCAGGCGGCCAGTATGCGGGTTCAGCCCACTATTCATACACAGCCGGACCTGACGGCAAACAGTATATAGCCGGCGGAGAGGTATCCATAGACCTGTCAACCGGTAAGACTCCTGAGGATACAGCCTCCAAGATGGCGCAAGTCATAAGGGCTGCTTTGGCGCCTGCTGATCCGTCCGGTCAGGACATTGCTGTTGCTGCCAGGGCCTCGATGATCGAGACGCGCGCAAGAATGGAGTACGCGCGCAGTTCAGAATCTGCAAATCAGATGAACGGCACAGCCAACAGCATATCAATATCAGCATAAATATCCGCGTCCTCTTGTGTTAAAATTGTTGCTATGACCCACGGGAAGATCACACCTGATATAAGAGGCGAGATCGAAAAGCTCGTCACTGACATCAACTATCATAACTACCGCTATCATGTGCTGGATTCTCCGGTAATTTCAGATGAGGAATATGACATACTCTTTCACAGACTCAAGGACCTTGAGCAAGAGTATAGCTACATACTGCCCGACTCACCAACAAGGCGCATAGGCGCAGCTCCGCTGGCAAAGTTCAACAAGGTAAAGCATACAGAGCCGATGTATTCCCTTGACAATGCATTTTCCCACGAAGAGGTGATAGCGTTTGACTCGAGGGTCGCAAAGCATCTGAGAGCGGATGAAGAGATCGAGTACACTGTTGAGCCGAAATATGACGGACTTGCGATAGAGCTCAAGTATGTTGATGGAGTTTTAGCCAGGGCTTCAACGCGCGGCGACGGTTATGAAGGGGAGGATGTTACACAGAACATCATGACTGTAAAGTCTGTGCCTCTTCGCATAGAGGGCGTTAAAGTGCCGAAAGAGATTGATATACGCGGTGAAGTTTATATGCATATCGATGAGTTTGAGCAGATAAACACGGAGCGTGAAGGCAGCGGAGAGCAGGCATTCGCAAACCCCAGAAATGCTGCCGCAGGCTCTGTGCGTCAGCTCGATCCATCTGTTACTGCCGGCCGCAACCTCTATTTTGCCTCTTACGGACTCGGGTATTCAGACGGCATAGAGTTTAAGTCGCATGCGGATTTTATGAGCTGGCTCAGAGACAGGAAATTTCCTGTGTCTATGTTCATTGAACGCGTAAAGGGCACAGCGAGTCTGATTGAGGCGATAAAAAATATGGAGGCGCGGCGCGCATCCCTGCCGTTTGAGACTGACGGTGTTGTGATAAAGGTGAACAGCTTTGAGCTGCAGCGTGCTCTGGGCTTCAAGACGCGCGAGCCCAGATGGGCAATAGCATACAAATATCCAGCGCATCAGGGTGTGACTGTTGTGCGCGAGATAGTGCCGAGCGTAGGCAGGACAGGCGTGATAACACCGATAGCCATGCTTGAACCAGTGCAGATAGGAGGCGTGACAGTATCCAGGTCAACACTGCACAACTGGGAAGAGGTGAAGAGAAAAGACATAAGACAGGGCGACACAGTTGTTGTGGAGCGCGCTGGTGATGTGATACCTCACGTTGTCGCTGTGGTTAAAGACAAACGCACAGGCGCTGAGACGGTTGTGGATGCACCGCAAAAGTGTCCTGTGTGCGGCTCTCTAACAGTGCGCGAGGAAGGAGAAGTTGCTGTCAGGTGCGCTGGTCTGGACTGCCCTGCGCAGATACAGGAGAAGATAAGGCACTTTGTATCAAAACAGGCTATGGACATAGAGGGGCTCGGTGACAAGAATGTGGAGCTGCTTTACTCACAAAAACTCATACGCCATTTCGAGGATATATACAGACTCAAAAAATCCGATCTGCTTAGCCTGCCGAGATTTGCTGAAAAATCTGCTGACAATCTCATAGCAGCCATAGACCGCAGCAGACAGACTACGCTGGCCCGCTTTATATATGCGCTAGGCATAATG
>JAJFVG010000036.1 GCA_021371915.1 Nitrospiraceae bacterium | reverse complement strand
CGATCTTTCGCTGCGACGCTCGGGTTCAGTGTTGATGAGGCCACAGCTGAAGCAGCAGCAAGGCTTGCTCCGCTTGCAGGCTCATCCGCTCCGGAGAGGCTGGCTGAAGAGCTTAGGCATATATTCAGCATGCAGGATTCTGCTGATGCCGTACGCATGATGCGCGACAACCGGCTGCTCGAAAACATACTGCCTGAAACAAAGGGCCAGCTGGACATATCCATGACAAGATATGCTGCCATAGAGACAGCCATAGCCGCATTCATGCAGATGAGCGAAGACAAAGACATGACAGCGCTCATGAACATAACCAGGCCTTATGTTATATTCAGTCTCAAATACGCGGCTCTTATGCCTGATGTCAGGGCAGCTGCTCAATCAGCTGCATCACTCAGGCTCTCCAACACAGAGACAGAACTTATCACCTTTTTCACCGGCATAAGGAGCGAAATACTTACCACATTCAGAAAGCTGCCGGAACAGCCTGCTGAAACTGAAATCATACGCATAATACTGGCTGCAGGCGGTTCTCCGGTGGGTGCATGCATGTCAGCTCTCGCACAGCTTCAGGCAGAGGAGGGCGCAGAAAGAACAGCTGAATTCATAAAATTCTCCGGCGCTGTTGCGGGTTACTTCCAGGATGTATTTATCCCGAGGGCAGCGCTCCTGCCTCTGATAACAGGCGAAGAGATTATGGACAGATTCGGTCTTGCACAGTCACCGCTTGTGGGCGAATGCCTCAAACATATCGGCAATCTGGTAATTTTAGGGCTTGTGAGCACAAAAAGTGAGGCCCTCAAAGCAGTCGAAGACCTCATATCCAGCAAAAACGCCTCTTAAAATCAACGCGTTATCCATTTCATAATTCCTTCATCTTTTATTGATAGTCTATTAACAGGCAAAGGGTTTTACAGCTTGGAGATTAAAGATACAGTGATATTGAAGCTTTTGCCACTCAGCCGCTGTTTCGCTAACCCCCCTCCTGCGGAACAGCGGCACCCCTCCTTTTTCAGGCAGAAAAAAGTCTGCATTCAGAGCATCCGGATTTTTCACATACCCTTGATATACCCTGATGGCACAATGCAAAATCATACTTCAGAGGGTCCTCGCTGTCCATATTCTTGAGCGCATCTGTTATCTCCACAGCAGCCTTCCAGTCAGCTGTTCTTCTTTTTGTCAATTCTATGCAGAGCGCTATCCGCGCAATGTGGGTATCAAGGGGAATTATCAGCCTGTTTTTTGGAATCTTCTTCCATATGCCGAAATCAATGTCCCTGTCCCTTATCATCCACCTTAAGAAAAGGTTCATCCTCTTGCATGCGCTGCCCTTTGACGGCAGAGGAAAAAACTGCATGAAGCCTGATGATGCATTGGAGCCTGCACCGGCTATAAGCTCGGCAGCCATACCTTCAAGTCCTTTTCCTGTATTGGCATCTTCTTGAGAGAAATACTTTAAGAAGAGCGCTTCGATGCTGCCGTATTTTCTGTACGCCTTTGAGAGCGTGGAAACAAGCGAGAGGATATCGCTCTCTGAGTTAAACCTGTAGCTGATGCCTGAGAAGAGCTTTGCATCGCGTCTGCGTTCAAAATTTATGAGAAACTCATATGGCCTGCATCCCATAGCGGAGAGTATCGAGGCAGTAACCGGCTTGAAGAGATCTACCCTGCCGTAAGCCAGACATGATGCGATAAAACCTGATGCCTCTATATCGCGCGAATGTTTATATGATGAAGGAAACTCTATTGGATCATGCCTTACGCGCGCCTTGAAGTCATAATCAGCATAGAGGCGGTCCAGAGCCTTTTTCAGTTCAGCAGCGCTCCTCTTCATAACCTGCCTGCCATTCCGAGCACTATCTCGCGCTCCTCAATGTCCACCCTGTCTATCCTCACATCAATGCTGCTGCCTATGGAGAAGCTCTTTTTCGAGTGCCGTCCTGACAGCGCCATGCCCTTTTCATCATACTGGTAGTAGTCATCCGTCATGTACGAAACATGCAGAAACCCTTCAACATAAAAATCCTTAAGCCTTATCTTGAGTCCGTGCTGCGCAACCGAGATCACCCTTCCCTCAAACTCCTCTCCAACCCTTTCTTTCATGAACCATGCCTTCATTGCTGCTATCACGTCCATTTCAGCATCCGCAGCCCTGCGCTCTGTCCTGGATGAGCTGAAGGCTATGTCCGGCAGCATATTTGTCAGCTCTGCTATTCTTTTGTCAGACAGAGCTCCATGCAGCAGCAGCTCTCTGAGCACCCTGTGCACAACAAGATCTGGATACCTTCTTATTGGAGATGTGAAGTGCGTGTAGGACTTGGAAGCAAGACCGAAATGCCCCACGTTTATTGTTGAGTAGCGGGCCTGTTTGAGACTGCGCAGGATTATGTGGTTGAGTATCTCCTCCTGCACAGAGCCTGCAAACCCTTTTTTGCGTCGCCCAGCAGAGAGCATTGAAGAGAAGTCCCGCGGCAGCATGCCTGAGCGGCCTGCTGATATGCCGAACAGCTTTGCCATCTTTGCTGCTTCCTGCATCTTTGACAGGTCAGGCTCTTCATGTATCCTGTAAAGCGAAGGCGCTGCCTGCTCTTCAATGAATTCAGCAACAGCTTCATTGGCTGATATCATGAACTCCTCTATCATAATGTGCGCGAAATTTCTCTCAACAGCGACTATCGCCTCTGGATTGCCCTGTATATCGAGCAGCACCTCAGGCTCAGGCAGGTCAAAATCAAGACTGCCCCGCTTTGCCCTCAGCACTTTTATCAGGCCTGCAAGCTCTGCCATCATATCAAGATCGCTCAATATATGTTCATACTTTTTGCGCTCATCAGCATCCTTGTCAATCACGATTTTTTTAACGGATGTATATGTCATTCGCTCATTGCTGATTATTACGCTCGGATAGAATGCAGCTCTTTTCCTTCTGCCGCGATCATCGAAATCCATCTCAACACTAAAGGCAAACCTCTCCACAGACGGCTTCAGGCTGCAGAGCTCTTCTGAAAGCTCCTTGGGCAGCATCGGTATCACGCGGTCAGGAAAGTACACGCTCGTGCCCCTTTCGCGCGCCTCCATATCCAGAGTGCTGTTCCACTTTACAAAGAAGCCCACATCGGCAATATGCACCCAAAGCGTATAGCCATCGCTGTTTTTTCGTATTGAAACAGCATCGTCAAAATCCTTTGCGTGCTCTCCGTCAATGGTAAATGTCGTGAGCTTTTTCAAATCCTTTCTTCTGTGGCTGCCGGGCCTGCTCTCCATCCTCAGTGAGCGCGCCTCTGCAAGCGCATCGTGAGGGAACCTCTTTGGCAGGTGCATCTCCTCTATTATCGCCTCAACATCCTCACGCGGAGATACAGGCCTTCTGAGCACCTTCACAATTCTGCCTGATGCAGGCCGCATCTCTGTGGGATAGCTGACCACCTCCGCAATAACCAGGTCTCCGTCCTTTGCTCCGGCGCGCTCTGCATGAGGGATGTACAAATCGAACTGCGCTGATCTCTTTTTCGGCCTCACATAAAAACCTGTCCTGTCAGATTCGAATATACCCGCTATCTTTGTATGCGCCCTCTCTATGATCCTCACTATCCTGCCGTCTCGCTTGTCCACATTCTCTATGCGGGCAACAACCCTGTCATTGTCCATTGCGCCGAGAGTCTTTCTTGCGGGAATGAATATGTCCCGCTCTCCTGGCTGTTCCTGTATCACAAAACCGAAGCCGTCCCTGTGCGCCTCAAAGTATCCGTTAACAAGATTCATCTCCTCAGGCAGACCGTAGCAGCCGCTCCTTGTGCGCATTATCTCTCCTGATTCGACCATCTGCCTGATTATCCTTCTGAGTGAGCGGCGCTCAGGGGAACTGAGCTTCATCCTGTCGCATATATCCTTAAAGCCCATGGGCCTCCTGGCCTTGTGCCTCAAAAACTCTTTTATCTCTTTTTGCGTGGGCATATCTCTCCTTTGCATCTGAATCCGGCTATTTTTTGAAATCCCTGAGCAGAGCTTCAGCATCAATACTGTTATGCAGCACAGCGCCTCTTGCGCCTGCAAAATCCCTTGCCCGTTTTTTATCAAAACCCGCAGCCCGTTTATCTATTGCGGATATTTCTCTCTTTGCTTTATCAAAATATGCCAAATGCTTTTTGTACTGCTGAATGTCTGCCTTTATCGAAAAATCTCCAGGCACAACCCACCTATCTTTGAGTTGAAGCCAGGATGCAAAATCCTCCAGCTTGTATCCTTCAGCAGGAATTATCTTTCCGCTTGCAGCGAGATTTTCTATCCTCAAGCTCATTGAATCAGCAACAATGGTGTAGCCACCCTTAAAAGGCGCGGCAGCGCCCTGGTCATCCATAAACTCCCATCTGGATTTCGAGATCTGCGCTGATGATGAGTGGCAGCTTGAACACTGCCTCGGCCTGCCGAATGGATGCGCTGCCTGCTGCATCTCGAGCCAAAGCAGGTGTTTGTTGTCAGCCTTTGCCTCAAAAGTGCCCATCACATAGTATGCATCTTTTGTCTGCCCGTCCGGCCATCTGAACATCACCCTGCCTGAAGGCGCAGCATCATTTTTGATATTGCCAACGCTGTGAGGCCATACCTTTACCGGCATCCACTTGCCCTTCTGATCCTTCATCAGCACAGGCGGGCTCTGTATGCCGTAGTAGAGAGAATATTTCTTGAACGGATTGGGTTCGCCGGCGATCTTGCCCGGACCCCATATGGTTATCTGGTAGCCGCGCAGCTCTGATATGTGGCATGAAGCGCAGTCCAGATTTTTGTGCACGCTCTGTTTATGCGCATCCTCTATCTCTATGTGGCAGTCCTGGCATGTTGCCTTTCGCTGCTTGTCTCCCATGCCCTTTGGCCCTGTCATATGGCACTCAACGCAATGTATGCCTTTTGTGTAATGCACATCCGGCTTCATGCCTGTTGGTATGGAGTAGTCGCCGCCTATGAATGTCTCGCCGCGCCTGCTCTGCATGGCTCCCGGATGGCATATGTTTGTGCCCCTGCCATAACCTCCGCAGCTCTCAGCAGGAGGTTTGTTCACAAAATTGTGCACACCCTTTTTCGCATCCGGAGCATAGTGGCAGTCGAGGCAGCCTGTGTGGCAGATATTGCATGCCTTCTGCTTTGCCATTGCCTGCTCTTTGGTGAACGCTACATTCAGATTTGAAGCAATCTTCGATGTATTGCCAAATGAAAATCCTGTCTTCTCGAAGACCTCTCTTGGCGGTTGATCAGCAAACGAAGGCCCGCAGTTGTGAGGCCCGAATGAACCTGTCCATGTCTTCATTGACCGCTGCCGGATATTGCCGCCCATATGAGTTTTGCTGAACTGCTCAACCATCTCTGGATGGCAGCCTGATGCTCCGCAGGTCTTTGCAGCAATGCGCGGATCATAGCCCAGTGTAACAGGATCGCGGTCATGCCAGAGCACATTTTTTACAGCAGGGTTTGTGAATGTCTCTCCAGCTTCAGAAACAACAGGCAGCATCTGCCGTATCCTGTCATTTCCTCTGGGCACAAGCGCATCAGGAGCGGTTGTCTTGCGGTCCAGCACCTCGTATTTGTGGCCTACAAGCAGAACCTTGAGCATGCCCTTGTGAGCTGCATCAGCATCCTTTGCCCTGCCGTTTCCTAGATGGCACTGGTGGCACTTAACATTCAAATGCCCGCTCTGCTGCTGTGCTGCCTTAGCTGTGACAACAAACTGCGGATACCCAAACTGCTGCATCCTTGCGCTGTCTTCATGGCACTTTACGCACTCTGCGCTCGAATTGCGCCAGTGGTTATAACCCAGGAATGCGGTGATCAGAAAAAACTGGAAGAAAAAAATCAGGATGGTCTTTTTGTTTATAAAATCACTGAGCCTTCCTGCTTTCATCAGGCAGTCAGTCAGTTTTGAGTGGTAGTGTTGGCAGTGCCAGCGGCAGGTACAGGCTGTTTCTGAGGCTGGCTCGGAAGAGTGAGAGACACGACCTCGCCCTTTGCTCCAAGAGGCCCGATATCCTTTCCATTGAAGCTGAACTTGACGCCTCCGGCATTGCCCACCTTTATCCTGAATATGCCGTCTGCCCTGAAGTTTCTGGTCTCCCCTGCGTTCATGATAATATCGCTCTTGGTCCTGTCATCAGCATTTATCTCGAGCCATACCTGGTCAGTCGCACTCACAACAAGATTGTGCCTCGATTTTACAGGCGTAGCAGGCTCTTTAGGTTTTGAAGCATCAGCAGTATTCGAAGCGGTCGTATTTTGCAGAGCATTCTGAACAGCAGCCGGAGCCGGTTGATCAGTCTGCGGCTGAGGCTGCTCAACAGGCTTTTCAGCAGGAGGAAGCATCGGCTTTGGCAGTTCTGCAACAGAATCGCGACCCATGGTCTGCCAGTTGTCTCTCACAAAAATATATATGCCAAAAACGATCGCAGCACCCACAATAAAAACAAGCAGCTTGGGTATTATTGAAACAACTTTCGAGGCAACTCTGGATGGTTCCGCAGGCGCTTTAATAATCTCAGGAGCAGCAGCAGGCACAGGCTCAACCTCTTCCTGCATGCGCGCGCGGCCTGAAACAAACTGTTCATAAGCAGCAACAGCCTCTTTCAGCGGCACATTCAGATAGCGGGCGTATTCACGGATATAGCCTTTGGCGTACACCTCTGCAGGAAGCTTCTCAAAATCCTCTTCTTCAATTGCTTTAAGGTAGGTGGTCCTGATGCGCACCACCAGAGAAATATCCCTGAGTTCCTCGCCAAGCTCTTCCCGTTTCTGCTTGAGGATCTTGCTCATCAGTTATTAACTTTATCACAATATAACAAATAATTAAAGAGGTATTACGGGTTCAGTGCATATATTGCCCCTGTCAGGACAGTTCCAGCATAGCAAACCGCTTATTTTGTATAACCCTATGATTTCTTGCTGGTTTTGGCGAAAAAGCCGGATATCTGCCTCGCTGTACTGTCGCTGTTGCAGTGAGGACACTTTATCTTGGGATTTGCATCGTATTCCTTAAGCGACAGAAAAACCGTGAAGACCTTCTTGCAGTCCCTGCACTCATACTCATAAGCAGGCATAACGCACCTCCGGCAGACTCATTCTCATACAAACAGCATATGTAAAATTATAGCGGATAAAACAGGACGGATCATCAGCAGGCTAAAAAACAGAGCAACCTTAAAAATCTGCTCCTGAGCAAAGTAAAATTGATTTGCGATATTTAATCCAAGAATAAAAATCCTTCACAACAGAAATTCATTAGGTGCTTTAGGCTTGCTATCAGGGCCAGTGATAGCGTCGGATCTACGATAGTAGAAATTCATTAGGTGCTTTAGGCTCACCAGCGCAGGGCTCGGTGATTGAATCTACGATAGTAGAAATTCATCAGGTGCTTTAGGCGCCAAGCCGCAAAAAAACATACCATAAATCTACGATAGTAGAAATTCATTAGGTGCTTTAGGCCAAAGGCTTGATAATAGCTCTGCAAGGCTTAGATCTACGATAGTAGAAATTCA
>JAJFVG010000030.1 GCA_021371915.1 Nitrospiraceae bacterium | reverse complement strand
AAGATACTCCGTACAGGTGATGAGTTTGAAGATCTGTCAAGATCGTTTTCAGATATGGCCGGCAAACTTTCCGACTACCACGACAGTCTGAACGACAAAATAAAAGCAGCAACAATAGACATTGAAGATACCAACAGAAAGCTTACTGAAGCGAATGCGCTCCTAAATGAGATGAACATGCGAAAATCAGATTTCATAGCGCGCGCATCGCATGAGCTGAGGACTCCGCTCACATCCATCAAAGGCGCGATGGACTTCATTTCAGCCAAACTATCATTTATACCCCAACAGTACAATATCGATAAAAGCTCGATAACTGACATCCAGTCCTTCCTTGACATAATAAACAAGAACTCAGAAAGGCTTATACGCATGGTAAATGACATGCTAGACCTCGAAAGAATAGAGGCCGGTTCATCCGAACTGTTTTTCACCAACGCAAACATATCAGCGCTGATCTCTGAAACAGTCTCATATTTCCAGATAGAGGCAGCAAAAAAGGGAGTTCATTTCGCTGTACAGGCAGCTACTGACATAACCGCTGACATTGATGAGGACAGGATAAGACAGGTTATGATAAATTTGATATCCAATGCCCTGAAGTTCAGCCCTGAAAACGGACAGATAACAATTACAGCTGCATCAGGCAACGGCTCTGTAACCATATGCGTTTCTGACCAGGGGCCAGGAATAAAACCTGAGCATCATGAAAAGATATTCGAGAAGTTCTTCAAGCTCGGCACAAAAAAGGATGGTTCCGGTCTCGGACTTGCTGTATGCAAAAGCATCATAGAGGCTCATAACGGCAGCATAGGCGTTGTGAGCAGCGACTCCGGAGGAGCCGTATTCCACTTTACAATACCAGTGTCACAAAATGGCGCTGAATCAATCATAAAGGAGATGCGCGGATATGAAACAGGCCTTTCATCAGGCAGCCGCGCGCAGACATAACATGCCATCAAACATACTTGTCATTGACGATGACCCGGACATACTTAAAGTACTTAAAGCAAATCTTGAACTCAATAATTACAGAGTTGCCACAGCATCCAATTGGGCTGAAGGCTCAAGTATGATCGCCGGATCAGTGCCTGATCTGATCATACTTGACCTAATGCTGCCTGACAAGGACGGCATAGATATCTGCAAATCAATAAAAGCAGACCATCCCGGCCTGCCGATCATCATGCTCACAGCCAAGGATAAGATATCAGACAAGGTTACAGGACTTGAAAGCGGAGCTGACGACTATATGGTAAAGCCTTTTGAGACAGCAGAGCTTGTGGCACGGATAAAGGCCTGCCTGCGCAGGTTCGGCACTGAATCAAAAGACGGACAGATCACGCTCGGGGGAATAAGCATTGACTACAAACGCAGGATTGTAAAGGCTTATGACAAGGAAGTGCTGCTCACTCCTAAGGAGTATGACCTTCTGTGCCTGCTGATATCAAAAAAGGGCGCTGTTGTAAGCAGAGAGGAGATCAAGTCTGAACTCTGGAGAGAATCCAACATCTATACATGGAGCCGGGTAATAGATGTGCATATACAGCACCTGAGGCAGAAGATAGAAAAAAACCCCTCAGACCCGGAATATATCCTGACAGTCTCAGGGGTTGGTTATCGCTTCAAAGTTTAAATGTTCAAAATGACGCAGAGCATTTTAGTGGGTCATTGAAGAACCCTGCTCTTCAGCAGTATCCTCATCCGCTCCGTCTAGGCTGTAGTAAGCCAGATACACATTCCTTACGCCTTCAATATTCCTGAGTTGCTCGAATGAACTCTTTGCGTCTCCTAGTGTTTCCCTCTCAATAAGAAAAACTATCTTTTCATCTTCAACTGTGTCAATCTCTACCTGTCTTGAAACCAGCTCGTCGGTAACTGCTTTAATGTCGTCTGTAGAATTAACCTCGATAAAACCGCTCGCAACTACCATAAGCCCCCTCTTGAAAATTATTTTAACGACAGGTTCATTTTAATGAGTTTGCTGGTTTTATTGCAAGACTCCACGCATCTGCCGCAGTATATACAGTTTATATCCCTGATCTCACTCTTGCCGACATATTCGCTCACCTTAACGCCCATATAGCAGACGCTGTCGCAGGCCTTGCACCCCAGGCACTGGTTTTCATTGAGCTTGAGCCTGAGTCTGCTGACCTTGTTAAACAGTCCGTAAACGCGTCCAACAGGACAGAGCAGCCTGCACCACATGCGCGGGAAAAGAAGTTCGAGGATAAACAGGGCAGCTATTACGGCAAAGGAGTATATCACCACATCAAGCTCCGCAGGCATATCCATCACATAGAAATACGCGCCAGTGATACCGCGGAAAAAGTTTGTGAGGTGCGAAAAATAATTGGTAAACACAGGCATGCCAAGCGCAAACGATGCTCCCAGAAAACCGATTACAACTATATACCCGGCCTTGGGACTTAT
Source organism: Nitrospiraceae bacterium (assembly GCA_021371915.1). GTDB lineage: Bacteria > Nitrospirota > Thermodesulfovibrionia > Thermodesulfovibrionales > Dissulfurispiraceae > JAFGXL01. The sequence goes on along the minus strand of JAJFVG010000030.1, from coordinate 748 downwards.
CCTGAAGTTGAATACCCTCCATTTCCTGATCCTGTCAGCCAGGGTGAATATGTAGTCCATCGGGCATAGCCACCCGCAGAACGCCCTGCCGAATACGAGATAAACAGCCAATATCGGAAGCACTGCAATGAGCGCAGTTGTCGTAAAATCCATGGATGCCACAAGGCTCTCAAGATATGCAAACACATCTATAAGTTTCACAAACCATAGCGCCAGTGATCCTGACAGACTGCCTACAGCTATCTTCACCCTTAAAAACTGGAGCATGAAAAACACAATAACAGCCAGCAGCACAAATCTTCTGATGGTTGATATCTGATGGCCTTTAAGCCAGTTGATTATGCCTTTATTGTTGTTTGTCGATATATTTTCTACTTGTTTGTCGCCGTTAATACTAGTCTCTATACTCACGCTCAATTAACCTCCCCCTTGACATTATAAGTGGCAGATTGTTGCCATAAACACGATTGTACCTTTCTTCATTCGTCATTTTGAGGGTCTTGTTGAAGTCAGCAAGATAGCCTGCCTTTACCTTGCTGTACTGATCAAGCGTTACCACCTTTATGGCAGAGCCGCCAAGTGGGCAGTACTTCACGCAGAGTCCGCAGCCGACACACTTTTCGTTTATCATGGGCTGATTGCCCCATTCGCCGTTATAGAAGTCAAATACGGACGCGCCCATCGGACAAGCCTTGCTGCATGAAAGGCACACATCTCCATTCCAGCCGAAGCATATCGAAAGATCGAT
>JAJFVG010000012.1 GCA_021371915.1 Nitrospiraceae bacterium | reverse complement strand
ACATCTGGTTTCGCAGAAAGCCGAATCATTGCCAAGGCCTGCATCAGCGCTTTTACGCATGGCAGCGCGCAGCATAGCGAGCGCTCCTGCTGTTATCGCTGTGCTCAACACAGGCGAGCTGATCGAGCACGGCACAGAACTTTTCAAGGTTGAGAAGGATATGGCGCGCGACTTCTTCAGGGTGATGGAGATACAGAGTTCAGCTGCTGCTGTACAGAATATGCTGCTCGCAGCCACCTCTCTCGGACTCGGCACTGTCTGGCTCGGAATACTTTATCTCATTAAGGATGCCATATCAGAATTTCTTGGCGAACCGTCTGGTGAGTTCATGGCTGTTATACCCGTTGGATATCCAGTGCGCGAAACAGGCGGGCCGCAGAAAGACCCTCTTGACATGAAGGTAAAATTCATCGGGTGATATATTCATACCGGACATCAGAAGCTTCAACGCATATCGCATTCGTGGCAGAAAAGCTCTTAAAATCTTGCCGGAATAGTCCATACATCCATGCCAGATAATCGCGCATTTGAACTTGATCTGAACACCCAGTTTGTCCAGGCTCTCAACTGCATGGACAAGACCGTAAAGAGCGTATTCATCACAGGCAGGGCCGGCACAGGCAAATCAACGCTCCTGCATCACTTCCGCAAAATAACAAAAAAGAATATCGCTGTTCTAGCTCCAACCGGAGTTGCCGCTCTCAATGTAAAAGGCCAGACCATACACTCTTTTTTCGGCTTCAGGCCTGACATAACAACTGATGCGGTGCACAGAATAAATCCCGCAAGCAGATCGCTTTACAGAAAACTTGACGCAATAGTAATTGACGAAGTTTCAATGGTGCGGGCTGACCTGATGGACTGCATTGACACCTTTTTGAAGATGCATGGCAAAAGCATAAGCAGCCCGTTTGGCGGCATACAGATGATATTCATAGGTGATCTCTACCAGCTGCCTCCTGTTATCAGGCAGAGAGAAAAGGAGGCATTCAGCAGGCGCTACAAGAGCCACTACTTCTTTGACGCAGAGGTCTTTTCGAGCGGACTCGATATGGACTTCATCGAACTCCAGAAGGTCTACCGCCAGAAGGAGGGCCCCTTTCTCGATATACTGAACGCTATAAGAAACAACACAGCCACTGATGATGACATGGCAGCAATCAACACCCGATGCCTGCCTGAGCATGACCATAAAAAAGATTTCGCTCTCTGCCTGACAACCACAAACGATCTTACTGATGATATAAATCTCAAAAAACTCTCTGCGATCAAGACAAAAGCATGTAAATACCACGGTCTGATTGAAGGCAACTTTGATGCAAAAGATCTGCCCACCTCATCTGAACTTGCGGTAAAACAGGGCGCGCAGGTGATGCTCCTGAACAATGATCCTGAGGGCAGATGGATAAACGGCAGCATAGGCAGGATCGATAAAATCCAGAGCACAAAAAACGGATACGACATACTCCGCGTTGAACTCTCTGACGGAAAACTCGTGGAGGTGACGCCATACACATGGAATATGTACGAGTTTGTTTATGACAAGAGCAGCAGATCGGTCGTGTCGGACATAATCGGCACATTCACCCAATACCCGATCCGGCTCGCGTGGGCTGTCACAATACACAAAAGCCAGGGTCTCACATTCGACAGGGTAATTATAGACCTCGGCAGAGGAACATTCTCGCACGGACAGCTTTATGTTGCGCTCAGCAGATGCACCAGTCTAGAAGGCATTGTGCTGAAAAAACCTGTCTCAAAAAAACATATACTAATGGACTGGAGGGTTGTGAATTTCATCACAAAATACCAGTACAGCCTCGCAAAGCAGAGGCAGCCTGTTGAAGAGAGGATCAGCATTATTGAAGATGCGATCAAACATGGCAAAAGACTCAACATCACATACCTTAAGACCGGGGATGAAAAGTCAGAACGGATTATCCAACCCTCATACATCGGAGAGATCGAGTACCAGACAAGAAAGTTCATGGGCATAAGGGCATTCTGCACAAAGAGAAAATCAGAAAGGGTGTTTCACCTGGAGAGGATACTCAATTTATCTCTTCTTGAAGATTAATAATGCTGATACCCGGCCGGCCAATCCAATAGCGCTGGGCGGATTCAGGATAATTTAACCTTGCAAAATGAAAGTCTGACTTTTATAATACAAGGTAGCTATGATAGCGCGACGCCTGCAAAAGGAGATTGAACAGTCTCTAAAAAAATATCCTGCCGTAGGAATTGTAGGCTCACGTCAAGTCGGAAAGACTACTCTCGCAAAAACAATCAAAAAAGAATTTTCAAAGAAAACAGTATACCTTGATCTTGAACTGCCCTCTGATCTCAACAAACTGTATGACCCTGAACTTTATCTTGGCCAGTTCAGAGACTCATTGGTAATTATAGATGAAGTGCAGAGGATGCCCTCACTATTTTCTATTTTGCGGGCGCTTATTGATCAGAAAAGAAAAAGCGGCAGATTCCTTTTGCTCGGATCTGCTTCTCCAGATTTTATCAGACACTCCTCAGAGAGTCTCGCAGGCCGTATTATCTATCATGAACTTTCGCCGCTTCAGATACATGAAACAGGAGCAGATAATTTCCGGCGCAACTGGCTTAGGGGCGGATATCCTGACAGTTATCTTGCCAAAAACAATAGTGAAAGCGTCTCATGGCGCGAAGCATTCATAAAAACCTATCTTGAACGAGATATTCCACAATTAGGCATCAGAATACCTTCCATCCAGCTAAGAAGATTCTGGACAATGCTCGCCCACGTGCACGGCCAGCTCTGGAACGCAAACAGCATAGCCAACAGTCTCGGGTTATCAGCCCCGACAATTCGGAATTACCTGGACATACTCTGCGAAACCTTTGTTGCGAGGCAACTGCTGCCGTATCATCACAATGTTAAAAAAAGGCTTATAAAATCTCCTAAAGTCTATATCCGGGATACAGGACTTCTTCACACTCTTTTGAATATACAGACAATGGATGATCTCCAGAGCAATCCTGCATTAGGCAGGTCGTGGGAAGGATTTGCCATCGAACAGATTATCGGTCTTATGCCCCAGGGCTGGTCAGCTTATTTTTACAGGACAAATTCCGGCGCTGAAATAGACCTGCTGCTTTTCAATGCCAGAAACAGGCCGATCGCGATTGAAGTTAAGTATTCTGCAAGCCCAAAGGTTGATAGAGGATTCTGGAACTCGCTCCCAGATATTCGATGCAACAAAGGGTTTGTGGTTTATCCTGGCAATGAACAGTACCCTTTAGGCAAAGGCATAACCACACTGCCGATAAAAGACAT
>JAJFVG010000011.1 GCA_021371915.1 Nitrospiraceae bacterium | reverse complement strand
GAAAAGATGATCCTCGACTCGCGCTGCTCGGTTATCTCTATGCCGTTCATCGCAATGTCAGTATCACCGCGTTCAAGCGCAGGGATCAGGCTGTCCCAGGCATTCTGCACATGTTTTGGCTTTACTCCGAGCTCGCGGCTTATGGCCTCGGCAAGATCAACTTCAAAACCGATCTTGTGGGACGGATCAGCAGGATCAGGGAATATGTACTGAGCGCCGCCTTCAGCATCAGAGCCCCAGAGCAGATACCCGCGCTCTTTAACAAGTTCAAGAGAACCCGCGCGCCGGTCCTCCTTCCCGGTGAAATAGAGCACAAGGCCGAGGGCTGCGATGAAGAGTATTATGCCTGCCAGCTTTTTCATCATTTTACCTGCCGTATAAACTAAAGCATAGGCAGCCGCGGGGTCAAGGTTTACATAACCATGCCGGATATATATAATTTCTGCTGCTGTTGTATAATTCTCTTTAAACAGCGCATAACATTTCATGAGGGCCCGGATTTGTCAGAACTTACACCGCTTATGAAGCAGTACACAAACATAAAGGAAAAGCACAGCGACTGCATTGTGCTCTTCCGGCTCGGCGACTTTTACGAGATGTTCGGCGAGGACGCAAAAACCGCCTCAGCCATACTCCAGATCACGCTTACGAGCCGCGACAAGAACAGCGATGAGCCCATGCCCATGTGCGGTGTGCCCTACTTTTCCGTTGATGCCTACATATCCAAACTCATAAAAGCAGGCCACAAGGTCGCGATATGCGAACAGATAGAAGACCCGAAAAATGCAAAAGGCATTGTGCAGCGGGATGTGGTAAAGATAATCACGCCAGGCACTCACGCCCCTGAAGAGCCAAAAGAAAATAATTATATAATGAGCATCTTTCCTGGCAGCTCTGTATGCGGCATTACAGTGGCAGACCTCTCCACAGGCGAATTCATGGTTTACGAGACTGACAAGCCTGTTGATGATGAGGCAGCAAGGTTCAACCCGCGCGAGATACTCTGCCCTGCAAGCCTCTCTGAAAATATCCACTACAGGGAATCGCTCAACGGATACTTCATAACCTATGCTGATGACTGGGAGTTCGACCATTCAGAGTCGTACAAAACACTCATCCGGCATTTCAGGGTCGCATCTCTGGAAGGGTTCGGGTGCGAAGACCTCCAGAGCGCCATTTCATCAGCAGGAGCGCTTTTAAAATACCTCGAAGAAACTCAAAAGACGCTCACATTCAAAAAGATCACAACCCTCAGAAACTCTTCCTTCATGTTTCTGGATTCATCAACAAGACGCAACCTTGAGCTGCTTACAAGCCTGGCTGACAACTCCTCAGCAGGCACGCTGTTGAGCGTGCTGGATGAAACCATAACCCCGATGGGCGGCAGGCTCCTGCGAAATTCGATATCAAGGCCGCTGCTTGCGCCTGAAGATATACGAAAGAGACACGACACCGTAGATTCGCTCATATCAGATTATGTGCTGCTTGAGGATATAAAGACCTCGCTCAGAAAGATACAGGACATCGAGAGGCTTGCGTCAAAACTTATATCAGGCAGCCCAGGACCGAGAGATCTGATAGCGCTCAAAAATTCAGCAGAGCAGCTGCCGAGGCTCAAAAAGACCTGCGCTGCTGCACAGGACAGCCTGATAAAAGAACTTGCTGCTGCTATTGCCGACTTTACCGATCTCGCAGAGACCATCGCGTTCTGCATTGATGAAAACCCTCCGGTCAATCCAAAAGACGGAGGCGTTATAAAAAAAGGCTACAGCGCAAACGTTGACGAGCTGAGGAACATATCAACAAGCGGCAAAGATTTCATCGCGCGCCTCGAAGCGCAGGAAAAACAGCGCACAGGCATATCCTCGCTCAAGGTTGGATTCAACAGGGTATTCGGATACTACATAGAAATCACAAAATCGAATCTGCATCTTGCGCCAGCTGATTACATACGCAAACAGACGCTAGTGAACTGCGAAAGGTTCATCACTCCTGAACTGAAGGAGTACGAAAACAAGGTGCTCGGCGCAGAAGACAGGCTCAAAGAACTTGAGTTCGAGATATTCTGCAAGATAGTGAGCGAGCTTCAGAAATACGGGCCAAGCCTGCTTGAGGCATCATCAGCAGTAGCCATGCTGGACATGCTTTCATCACTCGCAACAGCTGCAAAGAGGCACGACTACAGCAGGCCTGTTGTGGATGAGTCGGATGTCATAGAGATAAACGACGGCAGGCATCCTGTTATAGAGCGCATACTCCAGCAGACAGGATCAGGAGTTGAGTCCAAGTTCATACCCAACAACACGCTTCTGGATTCTGCTGACAACAGCCTGCTGGTCATCACCGGCCCCAACATGGCAGGCAAATCAACATACATGAGGCAGACAGCGCTCATAGTACTTATGGCGCAGATGGGTTCATTCGTGCCTGCCTCCTCAGCGCGCATAGGCATTGCTGACAGGATATTCACGCGCATAGGCGCATCGGACTATCTTGCAAAAGGCCAGAGCACATTCATGGTCGAGATGATCGAGACAGCAAACATACTCAACAATGCCACAGAAAAAAGCCTGATACTGCTCGATGAGGTGGGCAGGGGCACAAGCACTTTTGACGGCATAAGCATTGCCTGGGCTGTTGCCGAACATATAGTTACGAACATAAAGGCGCGCACTCTTTTTGCGACGCACTACCATGAGCTGACTGACCTTGCGCTCAATCTCGAGGGCATAAAAAACTACAATGTAGTTGTCAAGGAGTGGGGAGATGAAATCATTTTCCTCAGAAAGATCGAAAAGGGGCCTGCTGACAAGAGCTACGGCATACAGGTGGCGCGGCTCGCAGGCCTCACAGACTCTGTAATCGTCAAGGCCAGGGAAGTGCTGCACGAACTCGAAAAGAGGGAGTCAGAAACCTTCAGGCACAAGCCTGACCAGATGGATCTCTTCTGCCAGGGTGATCCGGTAAAGGTGGAGCTGATGAAGATTAACCCTGAAAACCTCACCCCGCAGAAGGCGCTGAAGATATTGCTGCAACTCAAAAAGATGTCAGAAGGCAGCTGCTGAGATGGTGATTGCAGGACTCACAGGCAGCTTTGGCATGGGCAAGAGCACTGTTGCAGCGATGTTTGCGGAACTCGGCGCAAAGGTGATAAACACAGACACCATTGTCAAAGAGCTGCTGACAGACGCTGAAGTGATCAAAAAGATTGAAGAGACCTTCGGCGAAGAAGCTGTCTCAGACGGCATTGTGAACAAGTCAGCATTGGCTGATGCTGTGTTCAGGTTTCCGCATCTGCGGATATCACTCGAAAACATCCTTCACCCGCTCGTCTTCGCAAAGGTTGACCAGGAGAAAAAAGCTATCGGAGAATCATCTCCTGAAGCTGTTGTGATAGTAGAGGCGCCGGTTATTTTTGAGCGCGGATACCAGAACAGGTTTGATGTTATAATCACGGTCTTCTGTTCTGAATATACTGCCATAAGCAGGCTACAGCAAAAAGGCGTATCAGAAGATGAGGCAAGGAACAGACTGAAGAGCCAGATGCCGGCAAAGGACAAGGCAGAAAAATCCGACTTTGCAATAGACAACAGCAGCAGCCCTGAAGTTACAAAAAGACAGGTTCAGGACATATACTATAAGTTGTTAAGCCTATGAAGCAGGAAGATACTCAATGAAGATCATAAACGGCTTGCCTCGCAGGGGAGCATTCAAAAATCCGGTTGTCACTATCGGCAACTTCGACGGTGTGCATATAGGCCATCAGAAGATATTCAGGGAGCTGGTCAAAAAAGCAGCTGAGATAAACGGCATCCCTGTCGTGCTCACATTCTGCCCTCATCCGATGACTGTGCTCTTTCCTGAAAAGAAGTTCCGGCAGATAACCACTTTTGAAGTAAAGTGCTCAATAGCAAAATCACTCGGCATAAAGGCCCTTGTCTGCATAAACTTCAACAAGGAATTCGCTGCCATAGATTCAGAGACATTCATAAAAGACATACTTGCCGGCACGCTCGGAGCAAAATGGGTGGTCGTAGGCAACAACTGTTCATTCGGAAAAGGCAAGACAGGCAGCCCTGATCTTCTGAGGCGCAGAGGCAAAAAGTACGGATTCAGCCTCAAGGTGGTCAGGTACGCCACTGCACTCGGCAAACGCGTCAGCAGCACAAGAGTGCGCAACCTGATAACAAAAGGAGATGTCAGCGAAGCAGCTCTGACGCTCGGTCGGGCCTACCACATAGAGGGCATTGTTGTAAGGGGCACAGGACGCGGCGGTCCGCTGCTGCACACGCCTACAGCAAATCTGCAAACAGAAAGCCGCCTGATACCCAAAGAAGGAGTTTATGCAGCAAGAGTG
>JAJFVG010000068.1 GCA_021371915.1 Nitrospiraceae bacterium | reverse complement strand
ATTATGTTCGCAGGCGGCAGCGATGCGCCTGTATGTACGATATGCCTGAAGGGATACGGCAATGCAAAGGCTCTCTCAAAGAAGACTGACCCCTCTGCATCCAGACCTTTTGATGCAGAGCGCGACGGGTTTGTGCTTGCTGAGGGCGCATGTGTGCTTGTGCTTGAGGAGATGGAGCATGCGATAAAGCGCGGGGCAAGAATTTATGCTGAGATCACTGGCTATGCAAATACAACAGACGCATATCATTTGACAAAGCCTCTTGCTGATGGTGAATCTGCTGCGATAAGAGATGCACTTGCTGATGCAGGCCTCGCTCCATCTGATATTGATCTGATAAGCTGCCACGCCACATCAACACCAGCAGGCGATGCTGAAGAGGCAAAGGCGATAGATGCTGTGTTTAGTGATCTGTATCCTGCTGCGTGTTGCATCAAGTCATTAACAGGGCATATGCTCGCTGCATCAGGCGTGTTCGAGACAGCATGTTCTGTGATGAGCATGATTGAAGGTATTGTGCCTGCTGCAATTAATACGAAAAAACCTGATCCATCATGCAGTCTGAATATCTCTACTCAGATGCGAAGCGGGCTGGCGCTGAAAAATGCTATTGTGAATTCATTCGGATTTGGCGGGGTGAATGCTGTGCTCGTGCTCAAAAAGATTTAGCTGATCTCTCTTTCGTACATCCTGTATCTTTTATAGAGTCTGCATCCGATAGTTTCTATTGTGTTTATTATCGGGGTGTTGCCATCCACTATCCAGGAAAATTCGATCTGTTTGTACTGCTTTTGGTTGATATGCCTGTGGCACTCCCTGAACATCAAGGCCTCAACTCCCTTGTTTCTGTGCTCCGGCCTCACGCCCAGAAGCAGCACCCTCAAGCCGGATATCTTTCTGGAATACCAGAGCGCCTTCAATATTGTCCATGGATTGAGTCTAGCCTTCATCTGTTTGAGCACTTCATTGACATCAGGTACCATGCCGAAGAATCCGGCTGGCTCGCCATCTTTTTCGATAATTGCCACAAACTCAGGCACAACTATTTGTTTGAGTCTGCCCGCGCTGTACAGCAGCTCATCATCAGTTATCGGCACAAAGCACCAGTTGTCGTGCCAGGCCTCGTTGTATATATTCTTGAAGGTCATCATGTCTCTGATAAAATCTTTTTTTGATATGAATCTTGTCTTGAATCCCTTTTTATCCGCTATCGCTGCAACGCGCATCACCTTGTCAGGCAGTGTCTCCTGGAGCTGATGTATAAAGGCGAGCAGGTCTTGTGATTTTATCAATCCGCTTTTGAGCATAAGTTCATTGTAGTAAGAAGGGTTATACGGAGTCATGAGCATGGGATGAATGTCAAAACCCTCAATCAGAAAACCGCACTGTTCATTGGTGGACATATTCATCGGGCCGACCATTTTTTTGAGTGATGCCTTTTTAAGATCAGCAGCAGCCTGATCAAGAAGCAGGCGCGCAACATCAGGATCATTGATTGACTCGAAGAGTCCGAAAAAGCCTGTTGAGTCTTTATGAAACTCAAGATGATCCCGGTTGACTATGGATACTATGCGGCCTGCCGGCAGAGCGTCTTTGTATGCAACATAAAACTTCACATCAGATGTGCAAAAAAATGGATTCTTAGCTGAGTAGTGAACCTTAAGGTCGCGGACAAGCTCATGCACATAAAACTTGTCATCCTTATAAATATGAAACGGGATATTGATGAATGCATCAATATCCCGTTTTGAAAGAACTTCTTTTATTACTATATTGTCAGGCATTGTTCTGCTGCGCAGCAAAACTAAGAGATGATCCCCAGTTTTTTGCCAACCCTGCTGAACGCATTAAGAACCACATCAAGATGCTTGTCAGTGTGAGTTGCCATGTAGCTTGTCCTGATGAGCGCCTTGCCGGGAGGCACTGCCGGTGATACTGCAACATTGGCAAACACGCCATCTTCCTGGAGCATCATCGCGAATTTGAAGGCTGTCTCATCAGCGCCCACTATTATCGGTATGATCGGGGTCTGCGTGGGGCCTATCTCAAAACCCATTGCCCTGAAGCCGTCAAGCATCTTGTTGGTGTTTCTCCAGAGATTTGCTATGCGCTCAGGTTCGCTGTCTATAACATCAAGAGCAGCGCTCACTGATGCAACAGATGCCGGAGGCGGGCTGGCGCTGAATATGAGCGCCCTTGCGAAATGTTTTATATAGTGTATTACATCAGCATCACCGGCTATGAATCCGCCGATTGATGCGAGTGACTTGCTGTATGTGCCCATAACAAGGTCAACTTCATCTTCAAGACCGAAGTGCTCGCATGTGCCCCTGCCTGTTTTGCCCAGCACGCCTATGCCGTGGGCATCATCAACCATAAGCCTTGCACCGTGGGCCTTTGCTGTCTTTAGTGTCTCGGGCAGATCGACAATGTCTCCTTCCATGCTGAAGACGCCGTCAACAACAACGAGCTTGCCCCTGCCGTTGTTAGCGCCGAGCACGCGGTCAAGATCAGCCATGTCATTATGCCTGAAGCGCTTCACCTCGCCGAAAGAGAGCCTGCATCCGTCAACAATGCTCGCGTGGTCCATCTTGTCAACCACAACAACATCATCTTTTGCAACGAGCGCAGAGATAACGCCGAGGTTCACCTGGAAGCCTGTTGAGAATATAAGAGCAGCCTCTTTGCGCATGAAGTGCGCAAGCTTTTCTTCAAGCTGCACATGAATGTCGAGTGTGCCGTTGAGGAATCTTGAGCCAGCGCAGCCTGATCCGTATTTCTTGATTGCAGCAGCAGCAGCCTCTTTAACCTTTGGATGGTTCGTGAGACCGAGATAGTTGTTGGACCCGACCATGACCATCTCTTTTCCGTTCATGGTGACAACCGGTTCCTGAGCGCTCTCTATAATCCTGAAGAACGGATATATGCCTGCATGCTGCAGCTCTTTGGCTGTTTTGAATTTGAAGCACTTGTCGAATATATCGGTTTTCTTTTTCACAGCCATTGATGAGTCCTGTACCAGTCCGCTGTCCATCTCACCCCATCCTTTAGTTTTACTTCAGGCTTAAACCCAGTAAGCCTGACAGCCTTTGCCGAATTGCACGTCCAGTTTTTATACTTTATCTCTTTGATCTTGTCAGCGTTTATTATAGAACAACTCTTGAACTTCTCTGCAACTGCCGCGATCGCCGGCATTACAAATTCAGGCAGTTTTATCCTTAGAGGCCTTTTGTCAACAGATGCCGCCACTTCCGAAAGAACAGTATCAGACGAGTACATATTACCATCAGTCAGAAAAAAAGTCTCGCCTTCAGCCTTCCGGTCCCGGGCAGTGAGTATTATACCACGCACAAGATCTTTTACATAAATTAGCGAGTAGTATGATTCTCCCCACACAGGCACAATGCCGAGTTTCGCCATTTTGAACAGCACAAACATATCCTTGTCTCTTGGTCCGTAAACAGCCGGAGGCCTAATAATCGTCACAGGTATTCTGCCTGCATGCTGCTGCACAAATTCCTCTCCAGCGAGTTTTGTCCTTCCGTAAACAGACACAGGATGAGGCTCTGTCTCTTCTGTGACAGGAAGCGTGCCCATACTTGGGCCGACAGCAGCAAGGCTGCTCACATATACAAACCTTGAGAGCGATTTATTGTTTGCAGCAGCAGCCTCGACGATATTTTTTGTGCCGAGCGCATTCGCCCTGTATGAGTCCCTTTCTGATTTTGCCTTTGTGAGCCCTGCAAGATGGAAGACATAATCAACACCGGATACAGCGCTGTCGAGAGTATCCCTCTCCGCGCAGTCGCCGTATATGAGTTGCACATCGAGTCCGTCAAGCCTGCTTGTGTCTGAGCTGCTGCGCACAAGGCAGTCAACAGAAAAGCCATCCGCGAGCAGTGACTCGACAAGATGGCTTCCGATAAATCCTGTTGGACCTGTTACAAGGGCCCTCATGATCCTTAATTGATGCTCATTGCTTTAAGCCGTGCTATACGCTCCTCAATGGGAGGATGTGTGCTGAACAGCTTCATCAGTCCACCGCCTGTAAGCGGATTGACTATAAACATATGCGCTGTTGCAGGGGACGCGTCCATTGGTATCTGCTTGGATGCCATATCCAGCTTTCTGAGCGCTCCAGCGAGAAAGTTGGGATTCCCAGCGAGTCTTGCGCCGCCTTCATCAGCAGCGTATTCACGCGAACGGGATATGGCCATTTGTATAAGCATGGCTGCAATGGGAGCTATTATCATCATTGCAATGCCGCCTATAGGACTGCTGCCGCCCTCTTCATCGCTGCTCCTGCTGCCGCCGAATATCGCTGCCCACTGCGCCATCTGCGCCAGGTAGCTTATTGCACCGGCAATGGTCGCAGCAATTGTGCTGATCAATATGTCCCTGTGCCTTACATGAGACAACTCATGAGCCATTACTCCCTCAAGCTCTTCGCGTGAAAGTATGCGCATTATGCCTGTTGTTGCTGCCACAGCAGCATGCTCAGGATTCCTGCCTGTTGCAAATGCATTGGGCTGGTCTTCTTCGATGATATAAACCTTTGGCATAGGCATCGAGGCCTTGCTCGCGAGACGCCTTACAAGAGAGTAAAACTCCGGCGCCTCAGCCTCTGTAACCTGTTTTGCTCCGTACATCTTGAGCACTATCTTGTCGCTGAACCAGTACGAAAAGAAGTTCATGGCAAGGGCTATGACAAGGGCTATTGTTGCGCCCTGCTTTCCGCCGATCGCATTGCCGATGAAGATGAAAAAGAGCGTCAAGCCGAAAAGCAGTATAAATGTCTTGAACATGTTCATGTTGTTTGCCTCCTGCTAAACAGCGGCCCTGAAAAAACTTATTCAGCAGCCGCCATATTTGATATTATTTTAAGGCACTGCCGGTGAAATTAGCAATACAACCCCGGGAATACAGCAGGATATCAAGCCCTTCTGACTTTTACCTTCAGACCATCCACTGATTCGACAATAATCCTTGCATTCTTTTCGATAGGCTCTTCGGAATATGCGGACCATATCTCTCCATGCACCATAACCTGTCCTGCATCCGCGGAGATATCCGTCTTTGCTGTGCCGTGTATGCCTGGCAGCTCTTCAGCGCCTGTTACAGGTTTTGATTTGAATGCCCTGAAAGCCAGCCTCACGGTGAGTCCGAAAAAGAGCGCTGTAACAACAGCAGCAGGCACTACAACAGAGAACGAGAGTTTCATGAGAGGATCAGGGCTGTCTATAAGCATTATTGATCCGAGTATCACGCATCCGATGCCGCCAAGTGAAAGCAGGCCGTATGATGTCACTTTTATTTCCAGAATAAACAGTATGAGCCCGATGACTATGAGCAGAAGCCCTGCGTAGTTTACAGGCAGCGTCTGGAATGCGTAGAAGGCCAGCACCAACGATATGCCGCCAAGTATGCCGGGCACAAGAGAGCCGGGATTGGTCAGCTCAAAAAAGAGACCGTAAAAACCGATCATCATTAAAATATAGGCAACATTGGGATTGCTTATGAAGTCGAGCACCTTATGTCTGAAACCCATCTCAACCCGGTCAACCTCTGCGTCAGCTGTCCTTAGGGTAACCTCTTTGAAAGCTGTCTTCACCTTTTTAGCGTCAATTGCCAAAAGGAGAGATTTCAGATCATTCTGCACCATGTCGATCACATGCAGTTTGAGCGCCTCTGCCTCTGTTATGGACACGCTCTTGCGCACAGCGGACTCTGCCCACTGAACATTCCTTCCTCTGCTCTCCGCAATGGACTTGATGTAAGCAGCAGCATCATTGGCAGCCTTCTCTGACATCACCTTATCCATCTTTTCGCCGACAGCAACAGGATGAGCAGCGCCTATGTTTGTGCCCGGAGCCATGGCTGCGATATGTGCAGACATTGTGATAAAAACACCTGCCGAGGCAGCGCGCGCGCCGGAAGGCGAGACAAATACAACAACAGGCACTTCTGATGCAAAGATGTCTTTCACGATAAGCCGCATGGATGTATCGAGGCCGCCAGGGGTGTCGAGCTCTATGATCAGCGCCTCAGATCCGGATGCAGAAGCCTTTTTGATGGACCTGTTCACATATTCTGCTGCCACAGGGTTTATAACACTGTCAATGCTTATTACAGTAACCTTTGGCCTCTTCTTCACTTCCTTTTTTTCTGGAGCTGAAAAAGAGATGCCGGCAGCCAGAAAGATCGAAGCGAGCAGCATGATGAATGTAAAAGGTTTTGTTCTCATTGATATAAAATTATACCACAACAAAATCCAGAACAGCAGAGCTGTTGTGCTATAAACTGACAAGCATATTGTCGATGAGGCGGGTGCTGCCGATCCTGAGCGCAACAGCAAGCAGGGTCTCTCTCTTCACTTCTGCAAGTTCATCCAGTGTGGCAGGATCATACACAGAAGCATACTGCACTTCAGACACAAGAGGCTCTGCAGCAAGCATATCATTCATCTGCTTCTTCACAGCTCCGGCATCTTTTTCTCCTGCTCTTATCATCTCAGCCCCGGTATTGAGCGCCCTGTATATGACAAGCGCTGCTGCCCTCTGTTCAGCAGACAGGTAGCTGTTGCGTGAACTCTTCGCAAGCCCGTCGCCCTCCCTTATGGTTGGGCACACAACAATCTGGCAGTCAATATTAAGGTCAGCTGCCATCCGTTTAATTATCACTGACTGCTGAAAATCCTTCTGCCCGAAGTATGCCCTCGCAGGCCTTGTGATATTCAGCAGCTTGCAGACAACAGTCGCCACCCCGCTGAAGTGGCCCGGCCTGAACTCTCCGCAAAGCTTTGAATCAAGACCTCCGACAGTTATGCTCGATGAAAACCCATCAGGATACATGTTGGAAGCATCAGGCATAAAGAGCGTATCAACGCCAGCTTCCTCCAGTTTCTGGATATCAGAATCAGTCTCTTTAGGGTATTTGTCAAAGTCCTCATTCAGGCCGAACTGCGTTGGATTTACAAAAATGCTCACAACTGTAATATCGTTCTCTGACTTTGATCTTTTGATAAGGCTGATGTGGCCTTCATGAAGCGCGCCCATTGTAGGCACAAAGCCAATTGTCCTGGACCTGAGCCTGTGGCCTTCTGATGTCTGCTGCATTATGCGAGGTGTCCTTATAATTTCCATACTCATAATCTATAAAACAGGCAGCCCGGCAGTCAATGGGGCATTTAAAGAGTAACACCAACTAAAGATGGAAAAGAAGGGATGGACTACTTTCGTTCATGAGTCTGGTTTTGACACTACTAGATGCTCGATACGCTTCAGCCGCAAAACTCACTGCGTCCTGCAGCTCAGACAGTTGCGGCTGTATTTCGCTCCTCTTCGCATAGTAGTGTTACCAAAACACAGCCTAAATCTCTCAAGTCAGTCCATCCCTTCTTTTCCTTGTTTCTTTTGTTTTTAATAAAGGCAGGTGGCTTGATTTCCGTAGCTTGTCACGGGTAACTGCTACTCAGTCGAGAGTCGAAGCGGGAGACGGAGGCTTTTAATCTGGATACTGCTTTAATGTCTATCAACCATCAACTCTTG
>JAJFVG010000063.1 GCA_021371915.1 Nitrospiraceae bacterium | reverse complement strand
CTGGCATGATTCGCACCTGCCGCCGTGAAGATTGAAGCTGAATCTTGATGCCGTGTACCCGCGCATCCTGGATTCAGGCAGTCCGGCGAAAAGCTCTCGTATGAACGTGAATATACCGGAATAGGTTGCCGGGTTTGATCTCGGGGTTCTGCCCAGGGGCGACTGGTCAACGCAGATCACCTTGTCAATAAGTTCATGGCCGGTTATGGATCTATACCCATGCGGCTCTATGTCTGAGCCGCTAATTTTATTCTGTAAACCTTGCAGGAGTATCTCCATTACCAGCGTGCTCTTGCCTGAGCCTGATAATCCAGTGACGCATGTAAGTGTGCCAAGCGGAAATTCAACATCTATATTTTTGAGGTTGAAGAGAGAAGCGCCTTTTATCTTCAAGGCGCCATGTTGTTTTCTGCGTTTTTTTGGAATGGGTATGGCAAGCCTTCTGCTAAGATAGCTGCCAGTGAGCGACGAGGGATTAAGCATGAGAGCTTCAGGACTGCCTTCAGCAGTTATCCAACCGCCCTTGGTGCCAGCGCCAGGCCCCATGTCTATAATATGGTCAGCTCTCTTGATTGTTTCTTCATCGTGTTCAACAATTATTACGGTATTGCCGGAGTCCCTTATCCCTGCAAGGCTGTCGAGCAGTTTTGAACAGTCAGCAGGATGCAGGCCTATGCTCGGCTCATCCAGCACATAAAGAACGCCTGTTAGCGCGGAGCCTAGCTGCGATGCGAGCCTTATCCTCTGCGCTTCGCCGCCTGATAGTGTGACAGAAGACCTGCTTAGCGTAAGGTAGCCGAGCCCGACCCTGTCCAAAAACACAAGCCTGTCGAGCACCTCTTTGAGTATTCTTTTTGATATGATCCGCTGTCTGTCTGTGAGTTCAAGAGTTGAGAGAAACCCGTGCGCATCAATAACAGGCATTGCTGCCACCTGAGCAATATTACTCTTGTTGATTCTTATACTGAGCGCTTCACTGGATAGCCTTGCCCCAGAACATGCTGGGCAGACTTTTGCAGAAACTATCTCCTGCTCGGAAGTCTCTGTTTCATCTGTTCCGGTGCTTTCGTATCCAAGGCCTCTGCATGCAGGGCAAGCTCCGATCCTGCTGTTGAAAGAAAAGAGCCTGGGATCGATTTCAGGATAGCTGATCCCGCATTTAGGACAAGCCATTGCCCTGCTGAAGAGTATGTCCCTGTCTTCATCAACCATGTTGACCACAACTGTGTCAGAGTAGCGGAGCGCTGCATCAATGGCATCAGCAATCTGGCGCTGGATGGAGTGCTTTATCATGAACCTGTCTATAACAATCTCTATGGTGTGGCGCTGTTGCTTGTTGATCTTGAAGTCCTGAGTAAGATCAACCATCTTTCCATCTATCCGTGCGCGCACAAAACCATCAGTCCGCATCTTGAGCAGCTCTTTTTTATATTCACCTTTTCTGTCGCGCGCCACCTGCGCAAGCACCTGTATTTTTGAACCCTGCGGCAGGGCTGATACTGAATCAATGATTTTCTGCATATCCTGAGCAGCAATCTCTGATCCGCACTTGTAGCATACCGGCGTGCCGATGCGCGCAAAGAGCACCCTCAGGTAGTCGTATATTTCCGTGACTGTTCCGACTGTGGAGCGCGGGCTTTTGGTTACGGATTTCTGGTCAATGGCTATCGCGGGTGATAGGCCTTCGATAAGATCTACCTCAGGTTTGTGCATCTGCTCAAGAAACTGCCTTGCATATGGCGAAAGGCTCTCAACATACCTGCGCTGGCCTTCTGCATAGATAGTGTCCATTGCAAGGGATGATTTGCCAGAGCCGGAGGGGCCTGTGATTACAGTAATCCTGTCTCTCGGGATGGTCAGGTTTATGCCCTTGAGGTTATGCTCGCGGGCGTTTTTTATAACTATTTTATCCTGCATTGTCTTTGAATGTATGGTATATATCCGCTTGCCGGGGATTATGACTGCGAATTCCATTTAGTTTAACTTAAATCAGCAATAAAACGCAGTTGGCAGCAGACAATCCAGCCTGCACAGCAAAGAGCCTGTGTTAAATCCATATTTTTACTGGACAGCCGCATTGTTATTTGATAGTCTTTGAATAATGAAATCAAAGCAAGATGAAATGCCTGAAAATAATACGGGCAGACTTTACAAAGTTACAGCAACGAGTTTACAAGTGAAGAGTCATAAATCAAAAAAT
>JAJFVG010000134.1 GCA_021371915.1 Nitrospiraceae bacterium | reverse complement strand
GGATGAGCTCAAAAAACATGATGAGGCAATAGCAGAACTGCGTGTGATACTCCAGGCTGACCCGAAAAATATCAATGCATTCATGAGCATGGCGATGATATACGCCAGAAGAAACATGAACAAAGAGGCAGCAGCTGTTTATGAAGAGGTGCTCAGCTTCGAGAAAAACAAGCCTGAAATTTACTACTATCTCGGCAATCTCTACATGCAGGCCAATAATTACGACAAGGCTGAAGCAGTGCTATCAGAAGGGCTCAGCAGGTTTCCTGAAAATGATGAGATGAACTTTCAGAAGGCTGTTCTGTACGAGAAGCTGAAGAAGAATGACCAGATGATCGTGCTTCTGAGAAAGACCATACAGTTAAACCCGGACCATGCTGATGCGCTCAACTTTCTGGGCTACACATATGCTGACAGCGGCACAAACCTGCAGGAGGCATTAAGCCTTGTAAAACGCGCGCTAGAGCTCAAGCCTGACAGCGGCTATATTGTGGACAGCCTCGGCTGGGTCTACTTCAGGCTCGGCAGGCTCGATGAGGCGCTTGCTGAACTGTTAAAGGCCTCAAAGATGATAAAGGACGATCCGGCTGTTTACGAGCATATAGGCGATGTCTACGAAAAAAAGGGAGATATGAAAAATGCCCTTGAAGCATGGCAGAAGGCCCTCAAGCTGCACAAGGATGAAGAAGGGCTTAAAGAGAGAGTCCAGGAGAAGATCAGAAAGGCCGGCGGACAGATCCCCCAATGATCCGGCATAAAGCCTGACCAGCCGCTGCAATTTTTTATCATGATAAAGATCAATGCACCTGCAAAGATAAACCTCTGCCTCCATGTGCTTAACAAACGGGAGGACGGGTATCATAATATCCTTTCGCTCATGCAATGCGTCGGCATCTATGACACCCTTGAAATCGAACCATCCGATACCATTGAGCTCAAATGCAATATAGACCTGCCTGCCCAGCAGAATCTTGTTTACAGGGCAGCCATGCTGCTAAAGGAACGAAGCGGTATGGATAAGGGAGCAAAAATACGGCTTGACAAGGAGATACCGTCAGGCGCTGGGCTTGGCGGAGGCAGCAGCGACGCAGCTGCTGCGCTTTTGGCGCTAAACAGCTTGTGGGACGCAGGCCTCACAATGGAAGAGCTGAAGGCTCTTGGAGCAAGGCTCGGCTCTGATGTGCCGTTTTTCCTGCAGGGGCCGCTAGCTGTTGCAGAGGGCAGGGGCGATGAACTTACCACTTTGCTGCCTGCGTTTTCATATCCTCTGGTAGTGGTAAAGCCGGAGGTCTCTGTTTCAACGCCCTGGGCATACAACCAGCTTGGAAGGACAAGGGAATTGACAAATCAGGCCGTTAAAATAGATAATATCAAGCTTATTTATCAGGCAATCAGACAGGGTGATTACACTCTTTTCAGCTCGCTGGCATCAAATGATTTTGAAGATGCTGTGATGAATCACTTTCCTGTTATAAAAGAGATAAAGGGATTGCTGAAGGAGCATGGCGCCTGCGCGTCGCTTATGAGCGGAAGCGGATCATCTGTCTTCGGCATTTTTAAAGACAGTTCCGGTGCCCGCACTGCTGCGGAGGCTCTATCAGACCGGTTCTGGTGCAGGGCGGCTGAATCGCTTGCTGAGATGCCTTATGCTGCTGTCTGAATATATTTCGGCAAATAAACAGGCACCA
>JAJFVG010000132.1 GCA_021371915.1 Nitrospiraceae bacterium | reverse complement strand
TCATGACAAATTATAGTAAGCAAGGTTGCCGTAGTCAAGCAAAAGATATTACAAAACAATCGAAAATAGCTGTGTGGTGCAATGTGATAATCTCTAATACAGGCGGTTCACATCAATTGATTTAGCTTTTGCATATTCAAGGCTGATTCATGCCCGTAATTTGACACTCAGGGGCGCAAGCGCCTATAATATTACATGTTTTAGGACTGATCTCTCAGATAACCTATTATATCTGAGAGATTTTTTTTGATATGGAGGATATAAAAGATGAAGTTTGAAGATTTTAATCTGAGCAAAGAGACGATGAAGTCGATATCAGAGATCGGCTTTGAAGAACCAACCCCGATACAGGCAACCACAATACCGATAATAATGTCCGGCGAGGATGTTATAGGCCAGGCGCAGACAGGTACAGGCAAGACAGCTGCTTTCGGCATACCTGTGATCGATCAGATGATGCCAAAGAGCAGGTCGCCATACGCGATAATTCTTGAGCCTACCCGTGAGCTGGCTGTGCAGGTCTCGCAGGAACTGCACAGGATCGGCAAGCACAAGGGTATAAATGTGCTGCCTGTTTACGGCGGCAAATCGATCGACACCCAGATAAAGGCCCTCAAGAGAGGCGTGAATATTGTTGTAGGCACGCCCGGCAGAATAATAGACCACATCAACAGGAGAACACTCTCTCTTTCGGGCATCCGCACCCTCATACTCGATGAAGCTGACGAGATGCTGAACATGGGTTTTATCGAAGATATTGAGACAATACTCAAGGAGACACCTGCTGAGAGGCAGACGCTCCTCTTCTCTGCAACAATGCCGTCGGAAATACTCAACATCGGAAAGCGGTACATGAAGAACCCAAAAAAGATTAATGTGAACACGAGTGAGCTGGTTGTCACGAAGATAAAACAGGTCTTTTATGAGGTTAGGGGAGAAGACAAGATAGATGCCCTGTCGCGGCTTATAGATGTCGAGGATCCGGGGCTTGCCATCGTATTTTGCCACACAAAGAGAGAGGTTGATGATGTCTCCATGAAGCTTGAGGAGATGGGATATAATGCCAGCTCTCTGCATGGAGACCACTCACAGGCAAGACGTGATGAAGTTATGGCAAAGTTCAAAAAGGGTATGCTCGACATACTCGTTGCAACTGATGTTGCGGCAAGAGGACTCGACATACAGAATGTTACTCATGTATTCAACTTCAGCATACCGCAAAATCCAGAGAGCTATGTGCACAGAATAGGCAGAACAGGCCGCGCAGGCAAGTCAGGCATAGCTATAACGCTCGTCTCTCCAAGAGAGTACAGGCAGCTAAGGCTTATAGAGAAGACAGCCAAGACATCCATAGACAGAAAGAAGCTTCCTTCTGGCAAGGATGTGCTCAAGGCGAGACAGAAAAACATAATCAAATCACTCGCAGAGATAGTCGAAGGCAGCAAGCACTCAGCTTATATTGACATGGTGCGCGAACTGTCAGAGAGCCACAGCTTCAGCGATATAGCAGCAGCAGCACTGTATGCTGCATATGGAGAGATAAAGGAGCCTGCTGTTGAGACGCATTCAGGAGGCAGAAGCGGCATGGTGCGCCTCTTCATGACAATAGGCAGAAAGGACAATATCAAGGTTGTTGATATCGTCAAATCCATCACAGCCGAGTCAGGCATACCGAACTACTCTATCGGCAATATCGCTGTGCTCGACAAATACTCATTTGTTGAAGTGCCTTCGGATGTTGCTGACAAGGTTATACGCTCACTGGACGATATGGTGATGAAAGGCAGAAGGGTAAGGGTTCAGCAGGCAAAGGACAGAAGATAGCTGTTTGACAAGAACTGCCGTATGATTTATATTTAAGCATCCCTGGGGGAGGCCGTCGGCCTGAGAGTTTGTTGATCGCAACATACACCCCTTGAACCTGATCCAGGTAATTCTGGCGTAGGAAATGGGCAATGAATCCGGATATACATCCTCTATTCCGCTCAGGGATAGGGGATTTTTGTTTTTCGAGGGATGGAAATATGAAGATAATGCTCAATGGCGAAGACTACGAAACAGAGGCATCAACGCTCAGGCAGCTGCTTGATGAACTGCATGTAGCTGTTGAGCGTGTAGCAGTTGAGCTGAATCTGACTATTGTCAGAAGGGCAGACCATGATAGCACTTATATAAAAGAGAATGATGCGGTCGAGATAATTCATTTTGTTGGCGGCGGATAGAGCGCACAATGGAGGGCTGATGCAGGACAATCTCGTTATTAAAGGAATTGAATTCAGATCAAGGCTCTGGGTAGGCACAGGCAAGTATAAGAATTTTGAAGAGACAGCCCGTGCGATAGAGGCATCAGGCGCTGATGTTGTTACAGTTGCAGTAAGAAGGGTTAACATCACTGACAGAAAGTCAGAGAACCTTCTAGATTTTGTTGATCAGAAAAAGTACAAAATACTCCCCAATACCGCTGGCTGCTACAATGTCGAAGATGCACTCAGGTACAGCCGTCTTGCTCGTGAATCAGGAGTATCGGATATGGTAAAGCTTGAAGTCATAGGTGATGAGCGCACGCTCTTTCCTGACACCATCGGCCTGCTAAAGGCAACAGAGATACTCGCAAAAGAGGGCTTCATGGTATTCCCATATACCAATGACGATCCCATAATGGCAAAGAGACTTGAGGATGCAGGCGCAGTTGCTGTGATGCCGCTTGCAGCGCCGATAGGCTCCGGCCTTGGAATACGAAATCCTTACAACCTGAAGATAATACTCGAAGCAGCAAAAGTGCCTGTGATCGTTGATGCCGGCGTGGGCACTGCCTCTGATGTTGCCATAGCAATGGAGCTCGGCAGTGATGCCGTGCTTCTGAATACAGCTATAGCAGGCGCAAAAGACCCGATAATGATGGCATCAGCCATGAAGCATGCTGTTATCGCAGGCAGGCTCGCGTATAAAGCCGGCAGAATAGGCCGCAAGCTTTACGCAACAGCGAGCAGCCCGATAGAGGGAATGCTCTAAAAAGGTATGGCTCACAAGCCTGACTTTAGACTCTACCAGATAACAGACAGTACTCTTTTCAGTAATGTCGATGATATGCTCGATGTTATTGCAAAGGAGCTGGATGCAGGGCTAAGAGCGCTCCAGATGCGTGAGAAGAATCTTACTGATCTTGAGGCATTCAATCTTGCGATAAGACTTAAAAAAATGACGCAGAAGTATAATGCAAGGTTGTTCATAAATGAGCGTGTTGATATTGCTCTTTGCTGTGAGGCTGATGGAGTGCAGCTTGGTTTTTCAGGCATCCCCATTGTTGCTGCACGCAGGATTGCAGGAGAGAGGCTGATGATAGGAGTATCAACACACAGCATGGAGCAGGCAAAAAGCGCTGAAGATGACGGAGCTGACTTCATAACATTCGGGCCTGTTTATGCCACTCCTTCAAAGATGAAGTATGGGGAGCCAGTCGGCATTAACACCCTTGCTGATGCGGTCAGGAACGTATCAATCCCGGTATATGCGCTCGGCGGAGTTGATCATGAGAATCTGGATGATGTGAGAAGAACAGGCGCTTATGGCGCTGCTGTTATAAGGGCCGGACTTTTGAGCAGGGACATTAAAAAATTTATCAGGGATTTTGAAAATACATCAGGAGACAACCATGACAAGAATTGAAGAGGCTAAAAAGGGCAACATAACAGAAGAGATGCGCAGGGTTGCTGCTGCCGAGTTTATTGATCCATCTGTTCTTGCAGCTGATATTGCTGAAGGCAGAACCGTCATATCAAGAAACATACTGCATGACATAGAGCCGCTCGGCATAGGCAGGGGCTTGCGCACAAAGATCAATGCCAACATCGGCACATCAAAGGACAAGATATCTTACGAAGAAGAACTTCAAAAGCTGGATCTGCTCACACAATACGGTGCAGATGCTGTTATGGATCTTTCTACAGGCGGAGCGATAAGAGAGCTGCGGCAGAAGCTGATGAGCAGATCAAAAATCTCTGTCGGAACTGTGCCGATATACGAGGCTGCTGTAAAGGCTGCTGAGGAGTACGGCAGGATAGCGAAGATGAAGGCTGATGACCTCTTCGATGTTATTGAAGAGCACGCAAAAGAGGGAGTTGATTTTGTAACAGTGCATTGCGGCATAACACTAAAGACCATAGAACGGCTTAAAAATGACAAGCGCATACTCGATGTTGTGAGCAGGGGCGGCGCGTTTCTGGTTGAGTGGATGATATACAACAACAGCGAAAATCCGCTGCTGTCCCAGTACGACAGGCTTCTTGAACTCTCAAAAAAATATGATATGACCCTGAGTCTCGGTGACGGCTTCAGGCCAGGCTGCCTTGCTGATGCAACAGACAGGAGCCAGATCGAAGAGCTTGTCACTCTTGGCGAGCTGAGGGATGCTGCTCTTGCAGAGGGCGTGCAGGTGATAATCGAGGGCCCGGGTCATGTGCCGCTTAACCAGGTTGAGCTGAACATCAAACTCCAGAAAGAGATATGCAAGGGAGCGCCGTTTTATGTATTAGGTCCATTGGTTACAGACCTTGCAATGGGCTATGACCACATATCAGCAGCTATTGGCGGAGCCATAGCTGGCGCTGCCGGAGCTGACTTCCTGTGTTATGTGACGCCTGCGGAGCATATAAGACTGCCTGACCTCGAAGATGTAAAAGAGGGTGTTATAGCGTCGAAGATCGCGGCTCATGCTGCTGACATAGCCAAAGGAGTGCCCGGCGCAATACAGAAAGACATAAAGATGGCTGAGTGCAGAAGGAATCTTGACTGGGAAGGACAGATCGGTTTGAGCTTCAATCCTGACAAGGTGAGGCAGTGGCGCGGACAGACCCCTCCTGCTCTCTCAGAGGTTTGCAGCATGTGCGGAGAGTTCTGCGCAATAAAGACAGTGAGGCGGGCATTCGGCAAAGAGCAGTGATGTATAATATGACTGATGCAGCTTACTGATAATGCGATAAAGACTCTCGATGCGCGCTACCTGCTCAGGGATGAAAAGGGCAGGGTTATAGAGACTCCTGAACAGATGTTCAGGCGCGTGGCAGGCTCTGTAGCCTCTTCTGAAAAGATTTACAATAATGATAATCATGAATGGGAAGAAAGGTATTTTGAGATAATATCTTCCCTTAGATTTCTCCCCAATTCACCTGCGCTGATGAACGCGGGCAAACCTTCAGGCCAGCTTGCAGCATGTTTTGTGCTGCCTGTTGATGACTCAATGGGCAGCATATTCGACACTCTCAAGAATGCTGCGCTCATACTCCAAAGTGGCGGGGGCACTGGCTTTTCGTTCTCAAAACTCAGACCCAGATCAGACACGGTCAAATCTACCGGCGGCATAGCTAGCGGGCCTGTGTCATTCATCAAGATATACAACACAGCAACCGAGGTGATAAAACAGGGCGGCGCGCGGCGCGGCGCAAACATGGGCGTACTGCGTGTTGATCATCCTGACATACTCGAATTCATCCGTTCAAAGAGAGAACTCGAACATCTTGAGAACTTCAATATATCAGTAGCCATAACAGATGACTTTATGGACGCGCTCGCAAATGATGCTGACTACCAGCTCGTCAATCCGCGAACAAAGGAGAAGGCAGCAAGGGTGAGCGCAAAAGAGGTGTTTGATGAAATTGTGCGCAGCGCGTGGGAAACAGGCGACCCCGGAGTTCTGTTTATAGACAGGATAAACCGCGCAAACCCGACTCCAAAGCTCGGTAGCTTTGAGACAACAAATCCATGCGGCGAGCAGCCGCTTTTGCCATATGAAGCTTGTGTGCTGGGTTCTCTGAACCTTTCCATGTATGTCAAGGACAAGGCTGTTGATTATGATGCCCTCGGAAGTGATGTTGCAACAGCTGTCCGCTTTCTGGATGATTCGATAGACGCAAGCGTATACCCGCTAAAAGAGATTGAGTCCATGCATAAAGGCAACAGGAAGATAGGGCTTGGCGTTATGGGATGGGCAGACATGCTTATAATGCTGGGCATACCATACGACAGTCAAAAGGCTTTTGCTGCTGCAAGGGAGTTGATGGGCTTTATCAACAGAAGATCAAAAGATGCATCAGCAGAGCTTGCAAGGGAAAGGGGAGTGTTTCCGAACTTCAAGGGTTCAATCTATGATGCCACCGGCATGCCGCGGGTTCGCAATGCAACAACCACAACAGTAGCTCCAACAGGCACTTTGTCAATAATAGCTGACTGCTCAAGCGGCATAGAGCCGATCTTTGCACTTGCTTACAAACGGCACGTGCTTGAAACAGAGCTTACGGAGATCAACAAATATTTCATTCAGGCTGCAATGGAGTGCGGTTTCAATACAGAGGAGGTAATGGCGCAGGTGATGCGCAAAGGCACATGCAAGGGGATAAAAGGCGTGCCTCTGAATATAAAAAAGCTCTTCAAGACAGCGCATGAGATCCGCCCCATAGATCATATAGAGATGCAGGCTGCTTTTCAGGAGTATACTGACAATGCCGTATCAAAGACGATCAATCTGCCGCACAGCGCAAAGAGAGAGGATGTGGCTGATGTTTTTCTGCACGCATACGAAAAAGGGTGCAAAGGCATAACAATATTCAGGTACGGCTCAAAAAAGGGCACGCTATCACATGGACAGGAGAGTGAATGACAAGTCTGATAATCAAAAAATTAATAACACCTTTTATCCTGCCTCCGGGCATTTTTATTTTATTCTTTTTTGCATTCGCGTTATTTTATTTTTTCAGGAAAAGGTTTAAACCAGCGTTTGTCTCGCTGTTTATCTGCCTTGTGATCTGGGTATGCAGTATTCATCCCACAGCCGAGATGCTTGCTAGAGGACTCGAAAAAGATTACTCCATTCCCAAAAATCCGAAAGCGGATGTGATAATACTGCTCGGCGGTGGAGTGATGGAGGATGTGCCTGATATCACAGGCACAGGCACGCCTGCAACCGAGATGTATGCAAGGCTTGTTGCTGCTGTGAGGCTGCACAGGATGATCGGAGCTCCGATCATCATTTCTGGGGGCAGGGTTTTTAACAATGATCCTGAGGCAGTGGTGATAAAGCGCTTTCTTGTCGATCTGGGCGTGCCGTCATCAAAGATATACACAGAGGAAGAGAGCAACGATACGCTGGAGAATGCGCTTAATACAAAAATAATCATGATGAAACATGGTTTCAAAAAACCGCTCATACTCACCACAGCAATCCATATGAGACGTGCTGAACTCAGTTTTAAAAAGGCGGGCGTTTCTGCGCAGCCATATCCAATAGGCTTCACTACAATGCCGCAAAGGCAGTATAGTTGGTACCACTTTTTGCCCCAGGCGCATAATATGCATAATATAGCCATGGCAATGCATGAATATATTGGCTGCTGGTTTTACAAAATTGTCTATTAGGAGGGACTGATGATATTAGGGGTGAATGTTGATCATGTAGCAACCGTAAGGCAGACCAGAAAAGGCAATGAGCCTGATCCTGCAATGGCAGCGCCGCTTGCGATACTCGGCGGAGCTGATGGCATAACAATACATCTGCGCGAGGACAGACGGCACATCAACGACCGCGACCTAAGGATAATGAGAGAGATCGTCCCATGCGAACTTAACCTCGAGATGGCTGCCACTGACGAGATGATCAGGATAGCGATAAAGACAAAACCTGATCTTGTAACGCTTGTTCCTGAAAAGAGAGAGGAGCTTACAACAGAGGGCGGACTCGATATGAAGAGGCAGTCGAATAATCTCAAGAAGGCTGTACAGCGTCTTCACAAGGCAGGCATACCGGTAAGCCTTTTTATCAACCCGGACAGAAATGATATAAGCCTTGCTCAGTCTGTTGGCGCTGACATGATAGAGATACATACCGGCCTCTACTCAAATTCAAGGGGCGGCAAACAGCTTGCTGAACTCGCAAGAGTAATAGACTCGGTAGGCACAGCGATAAGCCTTGATCTTATGGTTAATGCTGGGCACGGGCTTAACTACTTCAATGTATCATCAGTTGCAGCTATCACTGATATAAGAGGGTTGTATATAGGGCACAGTATAATTTCCAGGGCTTTATTTGTGGGACTCGAAAAGGCTGTTGCAGAGATGAAGGGTCTGATAAACAGGGCAGTGCTCGGCAGTCTTGTTGAATAGAAATTACCAGCTATGAAACATGCTGGATTTTTTTCAGTGAGCTACAAATATCAGCTTCTCAGTCTCGAATCCAAGGGCCTTTGCCTTTGCGATCAGGATGTTTTTCAGCTCATCATCAATCTTTTGGGTTCGCGCAAGAATCCAGAGATATGATCTGTCAGGTCCGCAGACGAGAGAGTATTGATACTTTTGATGGTCAAGCTCAAATATCACATACGATCCATAAAACGGTCCGAAGAAAGATACTTTCAGGTATCCTATGTTTGGGCTTTTCACAAAGTATGCCCTGCCGATCGCCTCTTTCCACTGCTTGTCCTTCTCAGAGTATCCCCGGTTGATAACCTTGACGCCACCGTCATCTCGCAGGCTGTAGTCAGCAGACACCTTTGACAGGCCGCGTTCAAATGAGTGGTCAAGCCGCGCTATTTCATACCATCTGCCAAGGTATTTTTCGAGCACAAAATTATCCACAGGCTTTATGTTTTCAGGAATGCCTGTGCAGCTGCCAAGAAGAATGCAGAATAAGATGGATATCCGTTTAATCAATTTTGTTTCATGCTTTTATGTAATATTTAGGTCTATGCAAATTATATTATATCCAATAGTTTTAACCCATCATAAAAGAGCATGGCGGATAGTGCGCACAAGATGATGGCAAGCAGCCGCATGGTGTATGCGTATGCCTTACCGCTGAAAAATGATTTTGACCTTCCGAGTAAAACAGCGATCATGATTTTTGATCCGACAAGAAAAAGATAGAAGCTGATGATGAATGCTGAAAGCGAGCCTATACTATGGTTCATCGCCTTTGTCATTGTTGGCGCGCCGACACTAAGCCAGAAGATATAAGGACTCGGATTAAGAACATTTGCGAGCATGCCTTTGGTTAATGACCGCTCTTTTGTTCCAGTTGCATCAGTATTTATGCTCTTTGCGTTAAAGCATTCATATGCCATATATAACAGAAAGATGCTGCCGCAAATGGAAATCAATCCGAGTATTGTGTCTGATTCAGAGAGCTTGGATAGTACAAACATTGTTCCGAGTATGATCGGCAGGTCTGTGAGGATCGGGGCAATGGCCACTTTAATGCCAGATTTTGTCCCGTGCTTTAGTGTTTCAGATATGACAAGCGCAAGGAGAGGGCCTGGTGTAAACCCTGATGAAAGGCCTATTACTGTGCCGAGTGTTAAAAAATATATCATCAGCAATCTTATCGTATGGGTAAGAGGTTGTCAAATGATTGCATGTGTCATATGTAGTTTAGGAATTAATCTGAAAAAACATTATAATAATTGTGTTTAAATTCCGCATTGAACCGGAGATTGCTGTATGATTCTTGGCATTGGCACTGACATTGTGGAGATAAAGAGGATAAAGCATGCGATTGCCCGCTGGGGCGACCGCTTTGTTAACAGGCTCTTCAGCCGGAGGGAAATAGAGTATTGCTACTCAAAGAGTGAGCCATCCAC
>JAJFVG010000129.1 GCA_021371915.1 Nitrospiraceae bacterium | reverse complement strand
AAACTCCTTTGTGAGCAGCTTGTCCGTCTTTGCAGCAGCCTTCCAGTGGATATGCCTGAGCGGATCTCCTGCCTGATACAGCCTTAATGAGATTATGCCTGACTCATATCCCCTGCTGTCTGAGTGCAAACCCTCTGCCTGTCTTTTTCCATGTTGAGCTGCCTGTGTTAAAGAGCACTTTATCAGCCTGGGCAGCACAAGCACCTCTTTTGATGCCTGAACATTTACACACCTGACAAAAAAATTAAACGGAAAAACCGAACATACTGTTATGCTGCTTACACTATTAATGCCTCTTTTGCTGAATACTGCTTGAACGGTTTTTGTCTCATCCTTTGCCGGGTCAAGATAATAAAACAGCGCCTCTTTGCCCAGCAAATTTGCTTTTAGCAGAAACGCCGGCATGAACTTTTTTTTATTCATCATCCTGACGCGCACGGATGTCTCTGTCATGGCGTATACTTCATCAGCAAATTCGATGTCCGCTTCAATGCATTTAAGGTTATGCCTGCCGAAAAATCCTGACACAGCCATAAGGGAGAGAAAGCCCGAGACAATTATGTATATGAGATTGTTGCCGGTGTTTACAGCTGAAAAGCCGAGAAAGAGCGTTAGGGCTATGAATATCCAGCCTGCCCTGGTGAGCCTTATCAAGCGGGTGTCTTTATCGCTTCGATTAGGGATCTGACCATCTCCTGTCTTTCCGTGTGTTCATACTCTTCCCTGAAGATGATCCTGTGCGGTATCACAAAGCCTGACATCTCCTTTATGTCTTCAGGTATAACATAGTCCCTGCCCTTGAAAAATGCGTTTGCCCTTGCTGTATGCTGCATTGCCAGCGCGCCGCGGGTGGAGAGTCCGGCAACGAGCCTCTTGTCTATCCTTGTTGCCTCGACAATATTCATTATGTACTCGATGATCTTTTCAGACACATGCACGCTTGCGGATATCATGTTCTGTATCTTCATCACCTCTTCTCCATCCATTGCAGGCTCTATTGTGTAAAGGTCTCCCCTGCGGCTGCCCTTGCGCAGTATCTCCATCTCAGCGTCTCTTCCAGGATAGCCTATGCTTATCTTCATAAGAAACCTGTCGAGCTGAGACTCAGGCAGATGAAACGTGCCGAACTGCTCCACAGGGTTCTGTGTGGCGATAACAAAAAATGGCTTCGGCAGTTTGTATGTTTGTCTGTCCACAGTAACCTGTTTTTCACCCATAGCCTCGATCAGCGCGCTCTGGGTCTTAGGGGTTGTCCTGTTTATCTCGTCGATCAATACTATGTTGTTAAAGATGGGGCCGGGATGAAACACAAATTCACCGCTGTTTTTGTCGAATATCGATAGGCCTGTTATATCAGTAGGCAGCAGGTCGCTTGTGCATTGTATCCTCCCGAAACTGAGGTTTAGTGACTTGGCGATTCCTATGGCGAGTGTTGTTTTGCCGAGGCCAGGCATGTCCTCAATAAGCAGGTGTCCGCGCGAAAAAAAAGTGATGAGCGCCAGTCTGAGAGCAGCATCCTTGCCATGCAGGTAGCCTGAAAGTTTTTCGAGTATGCTGCTTATCTTCTGTCCTGTTGAATTCATTAGCG
>JAJFVG010000094.1 GCA_021371915.1 Nitrospiraceae bacterium | reverse complement strand
TCATGCAACAGGATAGGGTATGGCAAGGGCTACTATGACCGGCTGCTGAAAGGCAGGAGGGCCATGGCTGTGGGCCTTGCTTATGATGAACAGATAGTTGAGAGTCTGCCGATCGAGCCGCACGATGTTGTGCTGGACATGGTTGTTACAGACAAGAGGGTTATAAAAAATGGATAAGAAAAAAATCATCAAGGGAGTAAGGCTTATGCTTGAGGGCATGGGCGAAGACCTCTCAAGGCCGGGCATCAAGGATACGCCGGAGCGTGTGGCAACCATGTTTGAGGACATATTCGCAGGTCTTGGCGCGCCCTCTGAAGAGATATTAAAACCGATTCCAGGTGAGAGCCATGACGAGATGGTGCTTTTGAAGGACATCCCGTTTTATTCCATGTGCGAGCATCACCTGCTTCCTTTTATCGGCAAGGCGCATATCGCGTATGTGCCTGACGGGTCTATAACAGGACTGAGCGAATTGGTAAAGGCGCTTGAGCATTTTGCAAAGAGACCGCAGGTGCAGGAGAGGCTCACAGCACAGCTTGCTGACATGATAATGAAAAAGCTGAAGCCCAAGGGTTGCATGGTCATCATAGACGCGGACCATCTATGCATGAGCATGCGCGGCATTAAAAAGCCAGGAGCAAGGACAATAACATCAGCAGTGCGCGGCATATTCAGGTCCAAACAGAGCACAAGAGAAGAGATGCTCGAACTCATAGGCAGAAAAGAATAACTATGTTCAAAGGGAGGAGCAGGCATGGCAGCTCGTATTATCAGCGGTACAGAGGTGGCAGCACAGATCAGAGAGGAACTGAAGAAAGAGACAGCAGAGCTTAAAGAAAAGAACAACATTGTGCCGGGGCTTGTGACCATACTGGTTGGAAAGAATCCGGCATCAATAAGCTATGTAACAGCAAAACAAAAGGCAGCGCACGAACTTGGTTTTTACTCCATTCAGGATGACCAGCCTGACGATATAACAGAAGATTCTCTACTTAAACTCGTCGAAAAGTATAACAAAGATCCCAGGATACATGGCATATTGGTGCAGCTTCCGCTTCCAAAGCACATTGACGAAAAAAAGGTGCTGAATGCCATAGACCCTGACAAGGATGTTGACTGTTTTCATCCTGTAAATGTTGGCAGGCTGATGATCGGAGGAGATGAAGTGAGGTTTCTTCCATGCACTCCGGCCGGCATACAGGAGCTTATAGTAAGGGCGGGATTCGAGACATCCGGCGCTGAGGTGGTTGTTGTTGGCAGATCAAACATAGTCGGCAAACCCATCGCAAACATAATGCTCCAGAAGGGCAGGGGCGCAAACTCCACTGTCACTGTTGTGCACACAGGCACAAAAAATCTTGAATTCCATTGCAAGAGAGCGGACATACTTATAGTCGCAGCAGGCGTTCCGCACCTTGTAAAGCCTGAATGGATCAAGCCAGGAGCATGCGTTATAGATGTGGGCGTAAACAGGGTTGGAGAGCGGATCAGCGAAAAGACAGGAAGGCCAGTGCCTATTCTCAAAGGTGATGTGGACTTTGATGCTGCCAAAGAGATAGCAGGCGCGATAACGCCTGTGCCTGGCGGTGTCGGGCCCATGACAATCACAATGCTGATGAAAAACACGGTCAAATCCGCAAAGATCAGTGCAGGCATAAAATAATTTAATGCCCCTAATTTTTTGCTGTTATTTGCAAATGCGGGTTATATAATTAGGCATAAACCTGCTGGAAATCATTATCAGGCAGTGTGTGCAGGCATGGTCTTATCAACATCATGTCAAGGTCGATAAACATGGGGATCTGCTAATGCCGACTAAAAAGGCGCAGTACAACATATCAGAAGCAGACCTCTTTATGAATGAGGTGGAGCAGAGGTCTGGCCAGAATCTCTCTGCCTGCTACCAGTGCCGACGCTGCGCAGCAGGATGTCCTGTGGGCATGCAGACAAGGGTCACTCCTGACCGCCTTGTAAGAATGATAATGCTGGGCAGCAGGGACGAGGCGCTTAATAACCTCCTTGTCTGGAAGTGCGTTGCCTGCTACACCTGCGGCACCCGCTGCCCAAACAACATACAGACTGCCCGCATAACCGAGACGCTCAAACAGATGGCAAAAGAGGCAGGCATAGATCCTCTTATACACCGCACTGCTGATTTCAACTCAGCATTCATGCAGGCAGCAGGACATCTCGGCAGGTTCAACGAGCTTGAAGGCATGGCTATATACGAGACAAAGTCCATGCTCAAAGACATTAAAAAAGGCGACCTGAAATCGATAATAACCGAGATAAAGGATCAGGCGCAGCTCGGATTGGTAATGGCAGAGAAGAAACGGCTGCATCTGAAATTCGATAGAGTGAAAAATCTCTCTGAGATAAAAACGATGTACAAAAAGGCAAAGTCCTCCAAAAAGGAGGACATGCAGTGACAGAAGTCGCTTACTATCCTGGCTGTTCCCTCCATGCATCATCAGAGCTCTATGATGTGCAGTGCAAAATGGTCTTTTCTAACCTCGGCATTGAGCTAAAAGAGATTGATGACTGGAACTGCTGCGGCGCAACAGCAGCTGCAAAGACTGATGATTTTCTCGCGATAGCTCTTCCCGCAAGAAACCTCGGCATAGCTGATGCAACAGGACTTTCAGAAATTGTTATACCATGCTCATCATGCTACAGCAGAACGCTCGTTTCGCAAAAGAGGCTTTTATGCGACAACGAACTGAAGGATAAAATAAATGCTGAATTGAGCCGCAAGGTTGAGGCGAGAGTAAAAGTATCGAGCATACTCGATCTGCTGATGCCTAAGCTGCTCTCCGGAGAGCTCACTGCAAAGACGCAGAGAAAACTTGCCGGGCTAAAGGTTGCATGTTATTACGGCTGTCTTTTGACGCGTTTCCCTTGTGACATAAATGTGAATGACAATGTGGAAAATCCGCAGACAATGGAGAAGATATGCGAGGAGCTTGGCGCAGAGCCTGTTGACTGGGGATTCAAAACCGACTGCTGTGGAGCATCCGCATCTGTTAATGATGCAGAGCAGTCGCTTCTGCTGATGTCGTACATTCTTAAGGATGCTGTGAGCCGCGGCGCTGACTGCATTGTAACAACATGCCCGCTCTGCCAGATGAATCTTGACGCGCACCAAAAGAGGGTGTGCGAAAAATATGGCATCAATAAAGAGCTTCCTGTTTATTTCATAACCGAACTTATTGGCGTAACCATGGGATTTGATCCGATTGAAATGCAGCTGGACAGACATTTTGTTGATGCTCTCAGCCTGCTGAGGGAAAAGGGGCTGGTATGAGTTTGTTGTCAGATTCAACAAAACGCGGTTCAGTGCTTGTTGTCGGCGGAGGCATAGGCGGTATGCAGACGAGTCTTGACCTTGCTGACGCTGGTTTCAAGGTGCATATAATCCAGAAAGAGTCATCCATCGGCGGCATCATGTCCATGCTCGACAAGACATTCCCGACAGGCGACTGCGCAATGTGCATGATCTCTCCAAAGATGGTTGATGTTGGCAGGCATCTTAATATTGATGTCCACTCATGCTCAGAGCTTGTGAAGCTCGAAGGAGAAGCAGGCGATTTTAAGGCAGTTGTCAAAGAGAAGGCGAGGTATGTTGATCTCTCCAAATGCACAGGCTGCGAGGCCTGCGCGCAAAAATGTCCTGTTAAGAAACCGAGCGAATTCAACCAGGGGCTTGCGCAGCGTACTGCAATAAACAGGCGCTATGCCCAGGCTGTGCCGGGCGGAGTGGCAATAGACAAAGAAGAGATATCACCATGCCGCACAGCTTGTCCTGCTGAAGTGAATGCGCACGCATATGTTGTGCTCACAGCAGCAGGAAGATACAGCGAGGCGCTCGAGATCGTCAGAAAGAATAATCCTTTTCCAGCTGCCACAGGTAGGGTATGCAATCATCCGTGCGAGACAGCATGCAGAAGAGGAGACCTTGATGAGCCTGTGTCAATATGCTCGTTAAAACGTTTTCTTACGGATTATGAAGACGCTCACGGAGGCTTTAAAAAACCTGATCTGCCTGAACAGAAGCTCGAAAAGGTTGCTGTCATAGGAAGCGGGCCAGCAGGCATGACCTGCGCAAGGGACCTTGCGCTCAAGGGTTACAAAGTGACCGTATTCGAGAAAGAAGCTGTTGCAGGAGGAATGCTAGCCTTATCCATACCAGCCTACCGCCTGCCAAAGGATATTGTGCAGAAAGAGATAGATGCGATACTGAGCCATGATATAGAGCTGAAAACAGGTTTTGCGCTCGGCAGGGACTTCAGCATTGATGATCTGAAGGCACAGGGATATAAGGCTGTTTTCATAGCTGTTGGCACGCACAAGGGCGTGATGCTCAGATTCGAGGGGCAGGAAAGTGCTGAAGGCGCTTTGGACAGCCTCGACTTTCTACGCAGGGTGAACCTCGGCGAGAAGGTTGGAGTCGGCAAAAAGGTGGTTGTGCTGGGCGGAGGCAATGTTGCTGTTGATGTTGCGCTCACAGCAGCACGGCTCGGCGCTGAAGAGATAAGAATGGTATGCCTCGAAAAGTGCGACGAGATGCCTGCGCATAAATGGGAAATTGATCAGGTGCTCGAAGAGGGCATAAAGATAGAGAATTCATGGGGCATGAACAGGATCGTTACTGATGGCGGAAAGATAAAGGGCATAGAGGTAAAACAGTGCCTATCCGTGTTTGATGATGAGAGGCGTTTTAATCCGCAGTATGATGAATGCAGCCTCAACTTTTTTGAAGCGGATACCATCATCTTTGCCATAGGCATGGGAGTGGATTCTTCATTCGCAAAAGGAGTGCAGGGTCTGGAGCTTATGCCAAACAGCAGGGTGAAGGCTGATCTGCTCACATGCGCCACAAACATTGACGGTGTATTTGCCGGAGGTGACTGCGTGCAGGGGCCGACAAACATAATCACAGCCATTGCATCAGGCCGCGACGCAGCAGAGTCGATTCACCGCTATCTGCGGCAGCAGGATATACGTGCAGACCGCCCCAAACTCAAGGACCGCCAGAAATATATAAAAGATATTGCAGGCATCAAAAAAGAGGCGCGGCCATCAATGGCTGCTCTGCCTGTTGTAGAGAGAAAGGGCAACTTCAAAGAGGTCTTCCTTGGATATACAGAAGATCAGGCCCTTAAAGAAGCATCACGCTGCATGAGCTGTTCAGGCTGCTGCGAATGCATGATATGCGTGTCAGAATGCCAGGCAAATGCTATTAACCATTTTATGGAGAAAGAAACAGTGACAGAACTTAATGTCGGCGCTGTTATTCTTTCTCCCGGACTCGACACATATGATCCAAAGGTGCGCGGAGAACTCGGCTTTGGCAGGTGGCCCAATGTTGTAACATCACTCCAGTTCGAGCGGATACTATCTGCATCAGGCCCTTACCAGGGAGTTGTGCAGAGGCTGAGCGACAACAAACATCCTGTGAAGGTCGCATGGATACAGTGCGTTGGTTCGCGTGATCCGCATAATGCAAATCCGTGGTGCTCATCCGTCTGCTGCATGTATGCCACAAAGCAGTCGATCATAGCAAAAGAACATGACAAGCATATTGAGCCGACCATCTTTTATATGGAGATGCGCTCCTATGGAAAGGATTTTGACAAGTATGTCGAGCGTGCGAAGAATGAGTATGGAGTGCGCTACATAAGGGCGATGGTCTCTGCTGTGCGCGAAGAACCTGATACGAAAAATCTTCTGCTAAGGTACGCGCAGGAAGACGGCACACTGATAGATGAATCATTCGATATGGTTGTGCTCTCTGTCGGGCTTCAGCCGCACAAGGATGCACAGCAGCTTGCGGATATATGCGGGATAGATACGAATGAGTATTTGTTCCCTCGCACTTCAACTTTTGCGCCTGTTCAGACATCAAAAGCCGGAGTGTTTGTGACAGGCATTTATCAGGGGCCAAAGGATATACCAGAGACAGTGATGCAGGGCAGCGCTGTTGCAGGACAGGCGATGTCTCTGCTTTCTGATGCGCGCTGGACAGAGACGATCACAAAAGAGCTGCCTGAGGAAAAGGATATCTCAGGACAGGAGCCGCGTATTGGCGTGTTTGTCTGCCATTGCGGCATAAACATAGCAGGCACGGTTGATGTGAAACGCGTTGTTGAAGAGGTGAAGGATCTGCCTAATGTGGCGCATGCTGAGAACCTGCTCTATACATGCAGCCAGGACAGCCAGGAGAAGATAAAGCAGCTTATAAAAGAGAAGAACCTGAATCGCGTGCTGGTTGCGTCATGCACTCCGCGCACTCATGAAGGCCTATTCCAGGACACCATCAGAGAGGCTGGGCTGAACAAATATATGTTTGACCTGGCTGACATCAGAGAGCAGTGCTCATGGTGTCATAAAGACCAGAAAGAAGCAGCAACCAAAAAGGCTACCGGCATTGTGAAGATGTCCATAGCCAAATCGAGACTCCAGGTTCCGCTCAAGAGCGAATCTGTCGGCGTCACGCCAGCATGTCTGATCATCGGAGCCGGACTAGCTGGAATGACATCTGCCCTCTCGCTCGCTGACCAGGGTTTTAAGGTGCATCTGGTCGAAAAGGAGAGCGAGCCGGGCGGGCTACTCAAAAATGTTTACAGGACTCTTGACGGCCTTGATGTGCAGAAGTTTCTGGCAGAGAGAATTGCTGAGGTAAAAAAACATCCGAACATAACTCTGCATACAGGGGTTGAGGTTAAGCATACAGAC
Organism: Nitrospiraceae bacterium; assembly: GCA_021371915.1. GTDB lineage: Bacteria > Nitrospirota > Thermodesulfovibrionia > Thermodesulfovibrionales > Dissulfurispiraceae > JAFGXL01. Next base: position 1,853 of record JAJFVG010000094.1, on the reverse strand, counting down.
GGCTTTGTCGGCAACTTCAAGACAGTGTTAGCAGATGGAACAGAGCTGGAGCATGGAGCGATCATACTTTCCACAGGAGGTATGGAGTATCAGCCAACAGAATATTTGTACAGACAGAACAGCAATGTGATAACCCAGCGCCGGCTTGAGCAGAGGCTCGCATTAGGCGAAAGACCAAAGGCAGGCGAGACATATGTGATGATACAGTGCGTCGGCTCCAGAGAAGAACCCAATCAATACTGTTCGCGAGTATGCTGTCAGGATGCGATCAAGAATGCTATTTATATAAAGCAGAATGAGCCTGCTGCGAATGTGGTGATACTCTACCGTGACATCAGGACATACGGGCTGCGCGAAGACTACTACAAAAAAGCGCGTGATCTTGGAGTAGTATTTATCCGTTACGATCTTGATCGCAAACCTGTTGTCCAGCAAAATGGCAACAGGATTTCTGTTGCTGCATTGGATTATATGCTCGATAAAGAGATAACAATAAATGCTGACCTGCTGGTGCTCTCAACAGGGCTGAGGCCTCACCCTTCGACTGAACAGATCGGCAGCATGTACAAAGTTACACGCAACATGGACGGCTATTATCTGGAGGCGCATGTTAAGCTGCGTCCTGTTGATATACCGAGCGAAGGCCTGTTCGTTGCCGGATTGGGCCATGCGCCGAAGAATATTGATGAGACGATCAGTCAGGCCATGGCAGCAGCAGGCAGGGCTGGTGTGCTGCTGTCGCACGAAAAGCTGGCTGTGTCCGGAATTATCGCAAAGCATAAAAGAGAACTCTGCATGTCATGCCTGAGCTGCCTACGCGTCTGTCCGTTTGGTTCACCGTACATAGATGAAGACGGCAGGATATCTCACAATGAGGTCAAGTGCATGGGCTGCGGCATATGCGCAGGCATATGCCCTGCAAAGGCGTTCCAGGTGAACAACTTCAGGGATGACCAGATACTGGCTATGATTGATGCTGCTGCTGAATCAGAACCCGGAGTCTTAAACTAAATGATTGCAGGAGAGGTGACCGCGTATGCCTGATGATGTTATAAGCAGCGAGACTGTATCATCAGTCGAGAAGCCGGGTAATCCGCCGGAAGGATGGCAACCGAATGTGCTCGCTTTTGCCTGCCACTATTGTGCTTTTGCAGCAGCAGACCTTGCCGGAATAATGCGGCTGTCGTATTCGCCCAATGTGAAGATAATAAGACTACCGTGCACAGGCAAGCTCGACCATATTCATATACTACATGCATTCGAAAAAGGTGTTGACGGCGTATTTGTGGCCGGCTGACTAAAGGGACAATGCCATTACCTGGAAGGTAATAAATTCGCAGCAAGAAGAGTTGACCACATAAAGACATTGCTGAAAGATATAGGGCTCGATCCTGCAAGGGTCGAGATGTTCAACCTATCTTCAGCAGAGGGGCCGCGCTGGGCAGAGATATGCAATCAGTTCACAGAGCGCATCCGCAAGCTCGGGCCGTCGCCTGTTCATGCTGCTATGAATGCATTAAGGGATACAAGGGGTGAAGAAAGATGATAGTCGCGCAGCAGAAACCATTTGACGAAATATGGGAGATGATAAAGGATTTTAAAAAGGTGCTGGTCTTTGGCTGCAACACATGCGTTGCGATCTGCCACGCCGGCGGAGGCAAAGAGGCAGAGATACTCGCTTCGATGCTCAGGATGAAGGCTGCGCAGGAAGGTCTCGGGATACAGATAGATCACGCTGCCATCGAGCGGCATTGCGAGCCTGAATTTTTCGAGCCCATGATGGAGAAAGCCAAGTCATATGACCTGGTGCTCTCTACAGCATGCGGGGTTGGAGTTAATTTTCTTTCTGAACG
>JAJFVG010000089.1 GCA_021371915.1 Nitrospiraceae bacterium | reverse complement strand
GTCAAAGAACTGCCTGCCTGCCTGCTCTACGGTGATGCCGAGTTCAGCTGCTTCCCTGATCAGCCTTGCTACTGCTTCATTATGTCCGCTGTAGATGACTTTTGCGATCTTCCTGCCGGATTTGAGCGCCTCGGCAACAGGGTTTAGCCCGTATATCCAGTCGGATTCAGCCTGCTGGTTGTGTTGCCTGTCTCTGTTACGAAATTCTGACCTTCCATGCCGTACCATTATGTTTGTCCTCAAGCAGTATACCCTTTGCCTCAAGGTCCTTTCTTATAGTGTCTGCTGCTGCCCAGTCCTTGTTCTGGCGTGCAGCTTTTCTCTGATCTATCTGCTGCTGTATTTCCGCTTCTGTAACAGGCAGCTTTTTTGTCTTTAGCAGTGCGGCATTCCATTCATAAGGCGTCTTACTGAACAGATTCAGGATAGATCCGAACTCATTCAGCACAGCCTTTGCCTTTGATGCGAGCACAGCTGCCTGCTCGCCTTTTATCTTCATGTCGAGGAACCTGTTTATCTCTCGCACAAGCTCAAAGAAGTGGCCTATGGCCATTGCTGTGTTGAAGTCATCATCCATTGCCTCTTCAAACCTCTGCCTGAACTGCTCCAGACATGTTCTCAGCTCATCAATAGCCTCCTGTCCGCGCTTGTCAGCAGAACCTTCGCACGGCCTTGCGGAGTATTCATCTATCCTCGATATGGTTGAGTAGAACCTGTCGAGTGAAGATTCAGCATCCCTGAGCTGCTCCTGGGAAAATTCGATCGGGCTACGGTAGTGGGTGGAGAGTATGAAGAGCCTCACAGCTTCAGGATCGAACAGCTCCAGTATTTCGCGGATGGTAAAGAAGTTGCCGAGGGACTTTGACATCTTCTCCTTGTCAATGGTTATAAAGCCGTTGTGCATCCAGTATTTTGCGAACTGCTCTCCGGTGTAAGCCTCTGACTGGGCTATCTCGTTTTCGTGATGCGGGAATATGAGGTCAGCTCCGCCGCCATGAATGTCTATGGACCTGCCTATATGCTTTATGGCCATTGCTGTACATTCTATGTGCCAGCCTGGCCTGCCTTTGCCCCACGGGCTCTCCCACCACGGCTCTCCCTCTTTTGAGGCCTTCCAGAGCGCAAAGTCCATTGGCGAGTGTTTGCGCTCGTCAACATTCACACGCGCGCCTGCCTGAAGGTCATCGAGATCTTTTTTGGAGAGCTTGCCGTAGCCGTTAAAACGGTCAACAGCAAAATAGACGCTTTTGCCGCCCTCTTCCGCCACTTCATATGCGTAGCCTTTTTCCATAAGCGTGCTTATCACATCTATCATCTCGCTGATATGGTCTGTTGCCCTTGGCTCAACATCAGCCCTGGCTATGCCGAGGCCGTCCATGTCCTTGTAATACTCGTTGATGTATTTCTCGGATACAGCATCCCAGGCAATCTTCTCTTCATTGGCGCGCCTGATTATCTTGTCATCAATGTCAGTGAAGTTTCTCACATATTTAACATCAAAGCCCCTGTATTTCAGATAGCGCCTTATGACATCAAAAACCACCGCGCTTCTGGCGTGGCCTATGTGGCAATAGTCGTACACAGTAACACCGCAGGCATACATGCCCACCTTGTTGCCGGACAGAGGAACAAAATCCTCTTTTTTGCCGGACATGGTGCTGAAAACCTTCATCCTTCCCCCTTTTCCCTCAAGAGACTCTATCCTGCTCGTCAGTATGGATATATGTTCATTCAACTCGTGGAATTTATCCTCAACCGGGTCAGGCAGCCGCACATGATCGAGCGCCTCGACAATGCCCTCTTCTCCAACCCGTAAAACCTTCTTCTTTATCACTCTGCCCGGCACGCCCACAACTATTGAATAGTCCGGCACTGCCTTGAGAACAACAGAGTTGGCTCCTATCTTGACGCAGCTGCCGATTTTTATCGGGCCCAGAACTTTTGCTCCTGCTCCAATAACAACACCGTTGCCGAGGGTTGGATGTCTCTTGCCCTTTTCCTTGCCAGTGCCGCCAAGGGTCACGCCCTGGTAGAGCAGGCAGTTCTCGCCGACCTCTGCTGTTTCACCTATTACAACACCCATGCCGTGGTCAATGAAAAAACCAGCACCTATCTTTGCAGCAGGATGTATCTCTATTCCTGTCAGAAGCCTTGCTGTATATGAGATGACTCTGGGCAGAAGCGGCGTACCTGTCTTATGCAGCGCATGCGCGATTCTGTACATGAAAACAGCATGCAGGCCAGGACATGTGAGCAGGGTTTCAAGCCTGCTGCGCGCAGCAGGGTCCCGCTCAAAAACAGCATCAAAATCCCTTTTTATGACAGCCAGAAATGACATTATTCTGAATTATAACCTAAACATCGCAGGTATTAGCTGCTGCCCTGCAGAATCCGCTTTACTGAGGGAAACATATCCATGTTGGTGTGAGGCAGAAAAAGGGCTGACATATATTCATCCATAAACCCCCTTGATACAGAGAGCTCTATGTATGTCATCTTTGATGCAATATCCTCAGCCTCTCTCCTCAGCTCTTCTGAAAGAAGACACAGATACGCACCGGTTATGGATGCATTGCCGATAAATGAAAATTTGTCTTTCGCCATATCAGGCAGCATTCCAAGGGTTATCGCGCGGTCAACATTCAGGTAGTTGCCAAAGCCTCCTGCTATGTAAACTTTGCTCAAATCATCGAATGTGAGGCCAGCCTCATTCAGCAAAGTTGTCACTCCTGCATAAATGGCTGCCTTTGCCCTGAGCAGGTTCTCTATATCAGCCTCTGTAAGCGCAATGTACCTATGCATCGCCTCATTGTGGTAAAAGACATATTCAAGACCTTCTTCACCCTTTCTTATCCTCTGGCTCTTGCCGACAGCGAGCCTGCCCTTCTGGTCGATCAGGCCTGTCAGGAACATTTCAGATATGGCATCTATCATGCCTGAGCCGCATATGCCTGTGGGATGCACCCCGCCAATCACGCCCAACTCCGGCTCAAACGTCGTGGGATCAATTTTCACGGATTCTATCGCGCCCTCTGTTGCCCTCATGCCGCACTTGATGCCGCTGCCCTCAAAGCATGGCCCTGCTGAGCAGGCAGCTGTCATCAGCCAGTCACTATTGCCGATCGCGATTTCGCCGTTTGTGCCTATATCCATAAAGAGCGCGGTCTCTTCGTTTTTATACATCTTTGATGCAAGCACGCCCGATACAATATCACCGCCAACATAGCTTGCAATGCAGGGCAGGGTATATACAGGAGCCTGCCTGTTAATCTTCAGCCTCGCAGTACCCGCTTTCCAGAGAGGGAAAAAGTTCATGGTGGGTATATACGGCTCTTCCCTGATGGATGCGGGATTGAGTCCCCAGAAAATATGCGCCATGGTAGTATTGCCTGCCACAACAGCTGAATCTATCTCGCACTCTGTTATTGCATTGCGTTCCATCAAAGAGACTGCTATCGAATTTATATCTTCAACAACAGCATTCCTCAGCTCATCCAGTTTAATGACCGCATCATCGCCTTCAGAGGCATAGACTATCCTTGTTATGACATCATCTCCAAAGCGCATCTGAGAGTTATATGTTGACCCCATGTCCACAACAGAACCATCCGTCAGGTTCACAAGATAGACGACCACTGTTGTGGTGCCTATGTCCACAGCCAGACCGTATCTTCTGCCGCATATTTCCCTTGATGTAAGGAATATCGCTTCATCAGGCATGCCCTCGCCTTTGACATAACTGATGTCAACATCCCAGTTTGAGTATCTGAGCGTCTCGAACATGCCTGCTATAAAGTCATGAGAAAACCTCATGCCTGACAGGCCTTTTTCATCAAGGCTGCGCTTGAGCCTCTCAAGATCGCTAATGCTGTCGCTTATGGTAGGATGCGGAAGAGATAAATAAACGCGGCTGACTATCGGCTTTATGGGTGCGCCGTATGATTTGAAATATGCTGCAAGATCCTTTGCCCTGGCAACAGC
>JAJFVG010000087.1 GCA_021371915.1 Nitrospiraceae bacterium | reverse complement strand
GGCAGGCAAAGCGCCTGAAACTATGCTCCACGCATAAGGTATTGTGCCGTCAGAAGCTTCAAGAGTGGTTGCAGGATAGACCGACTCTTCCACGCCCAGCGGAAGGCTCTCTGTTGTGATCTTGAGAGAGTTGCAGACCTTCTCGCGCAGAAAGGAAATGTCTATATACTCCACTATGTCGTCATAATCGTTTGTAAACTGCTGCTCAATCGTGAAAGGGCCTGTACCGGTATTATTGGCGCCATTTTCTCCGAGGCTGAAGAGCATCACAACAACAGAGTTGGTGAGTGTTACAGCAGGGCTTCTGCGATTATCAGTAACATTGGCTAGAAATGTTGGAGCTGAAGTGCAGAGCTGCACACCTGCCATATTTGTTGAATAGTAAAGCTGGCGGCCCCAGGCATCAGTGTCGCGGGCCCCGGCAGCAGCCAATGTGGCAGGGAGCTGTTTGTTTGTTATTGCAAAGCCCACCACTGCCTCGCGCGCTGCCCTGACAACCTCGCGGGACTCGTTAAACTTGATCCTTTTTGTGAGAGGCCCGATCAGGCTGGCGCCGACACCAAGCAGTATGCCTATAACAACCAGCACAATAGCAAGCTCTACAATCGTAAAACCCTTTTGATTACGGCCGGGATTAAGCATATTCCTCATAAAACTTTATCGTGGTTTTGCAATACAGCTTAAGTATATCACACTGTAATATGTGATATAATAAGCAATCTTTCTGATAGTGGAGGTACCCGCCATAAAGCTTCCAGACAAAAAAGGCTACTTCGGCAGGTTCGGAGGCAGATTTGTCCCCGAAACCCTTATGGCTGCCCTTAACGAGCTTGAGCAGGCATATGCAGAGGCATCCAGGGACAGGGAGTTCACAAAAAACTTCCAGCACCTGCTGCAGACATACGTAGGCAGGCCGACTGCATTATATTTTGCCTCGCAGCTTACAAAACATCTCGGTGGAGCAAAGATATACCTCAAGCGTGAAGACCTTGCCCACACAGGAGCGCACAAGATCAACAATGCGCTTGGACAGGCCCTGCTCGCAAAGAGGATGGGCAAAGAGCGGGTGATCGCAGAGACAGGCGCTGGTCAGCACGGAGTTGCAACAGCCACCGGAGCTGCCCTGGTTGGCCTCAAATGCGAAGTCTATATGGGATCTGAGGATGTGAAGCGTCAGGCGCTTAATGTCTTTCGCATGCGGCTGCTTGGAGCAAAGGTTGTTGAAGTATCGCTCGGATCAAAAACACTCAAGGATGCCATCAATGAAGCTCTGCGCGACTGGACAACAAACGTGCGCTCAACACACTATGTGATGGGCACTGTATTTGGGCCGCATCCGTTTCCAATGATAGTGCGCGACTTTCAGTCCGTAATTGGCGCTGAGGCAAAAAAACAGATACTCAAGGCAGAAGGCAGGCTCCCTGACTATCTTATTGCCTGTGTTGGCGGCGGGAGCAACGCGATGGGGCTCTTCAATGAATTCTTGGATGACAACATAAACATTATCGGAGTGGAGGCAGGCGGCTCAGGCATTGCTTCAGGCCGGCATGCCGCACGTTTTGCAGGCGGCTCAATAGGAGTTTTCCAGGGCACAAAAAGCTACCTGCTTCAGGATGACAACGGCAATGTGCTCGGCACTCATTCCGTATCAGCAGGCCTTGATTATGCTTCAGTAGGGCCTGAACACGCCTTTCTAAAAGAATCAGAACGAGTCCGCTATACATACGCAACTGATGATGAGGCGCTTGCAGCCTTTGATCTTCTTGCTGCAAAAGAGGGCATCATACCTGCGCTGGAATCATCACATGCTGTGGCAGAGGTCATCAAACTTGCGCCAACCCTGCCAAAAGACAAGATCATAATAGTCAATCTCTCCGGCAGAGGGGACAAGGACGTGCAGCATGTAGCCAGATTAAGAGGTGAAGAGCTGTGAGCAGGATAGCTGCTGCATTCAGAAAATGCCGCGAGAAAAACAGAAAGGCATTTATCGCTTACCTGATGGCAGGAGATCCGAACCTTCAGGAAACAAAAAGGCGCGTTCTGCTGCTGGCAAATGCAGGTGCAGACATAATAGAGCTCGGCGTGCCGTTTTCTGATCCACTGGCTGACGGCCCTACAATCCAGAGAGCCGCAGAGAGAGCGCTCAGCGCTGGAGTGGCGCTTAAAGATGTTATCAATCTCGTAAAAGAGATTCGAGCAGAGACCAGCATCCCTCTTGTACTTATGACATACGAAAATCCAGTCTATAAATACGGGGAAGAAAAGTTTGTGAAAGATGCTTCAGCAGCAGGAGCGGATGGGGTAATCATCCCTGATCTGCCGCCTGAAGAAACAGCAGGCATTATAAAACCAGCAAGGGCTGCAAAACTGGATACCATCTTTCTGGTCGCGCCGACATCAACCAGTAACAGGGCCGCAAAGATAGCAGCTGCTTCACGCGGTTTTGTCTATTATGTTTCTCTAGTCGGCATAACAGGATCCAAACTGGAGATTGGCGAAGAGCTGAGAGATCATATATCCTATCTCAAAACGTGCACAGCAACGCCTGTTGCAGCAGGGTTCGGCGTATCAAGCCCGCAGGATGCAAAGCAGATGGCGCAGATTGCTGACGGAGTTATAGTCGGCAGCGCCATTGTGAAGATATTTAACGAGCAGCCTGACAAGGCTGAGGACTTTATCAAACAACTCAGGGAGGCCATTTAGACTGCACTGACAGTTTAAACCAAAAACTATGGCATGGTTCAAAAAACATAAAGAGCAGAAATCAGAAAAAAAGGTGAAGATACCCGAGGGCCTGTGGGTAAAGTGCGACAACTGCAAGGAGATCATCTATAAAAAAGAGATTGAAAAAAATCTGCATGTATGCCCAAAGTGCGACTACCACTTCAGGATAAGCCTGCTTGAACGCATCGGATATCTGGTGGATAGCGGCAGCTTCACATCAATTGACGATGACCTCTGTTCAAATGATCCGCTCAAGTTCAACGATACAATGCCATACGCAAAGAGGCTCGAGTCTAACAGGGAAAAATCCGGAATGAATGACGCTGCGCTCTACGGCACAGCAACAATAGACAGCCGTCCTGTATGTCTTGCTGGCATTGATTTCTCTTTCATGGGCGGCAGCATGGGCTCTGTTGTTGGAGAAAAAATCGCGCGCGCGGCTGAACTCGCTGCTGAAAAGAACATGCCCCTTATAACAATGTCCTCCTCAGGAGGCGCAAGGATGCAGGAGGGAATGTTCTCGCTCATGCAGATGGCAAAGGTATCAGCAGCAATCGGCAGGCTCAAAGATTCAGGCTGTCTCTATATATCCATACTCTCTGATCCGACATTCGGTGGCGTGACAGCCAGCTTTGCCATGCTCGGGGATATCATAATAGCAGAACCCAAAAGCCTGGTCGGATTCGCAGGCCCCAGAGTGATAGAGCAGACAATAAAACAGCAGCTCCCGGATGATTTCCAACGCGCAGAGTTTCTGCTTGAGCATGGAATGATAGACTTCATTGCATCGCGCAAGGACATGAAAAACACGGTTTACAAGCTCATTTCCCACTTCATGCCAGAACCTGTGGAATCATGAGTTATAGCGGGACCATTGGTTTTTTATACAGCCTTCAGAAGCACGGTATAAAACTCGGCCTCGAAAGAATAAAAAAAATCCTCAACACCCTTGGCAACCCTGAGCAGAAATTCAGATCAATCCATATAGCAGGCACAAACGGCAAGGGATCCGCTGCCGCTGCCTGCGAATGCATGCTGCGGCAGCACGGGTGCAACACAGGTCTTTTCACATCCCCACACCTCGTAAGTTTTACAGAGCGAATACGAATCAATGGAAACGAAATAACTGAAGCGGATGTTATCAGGCTGGCCGGACATCTGCGGAATGAAATAAAAGAGGTCTGTGAGCAGTATGGCGAGCCCACATTTTTCGAGTTTGTGACTGCAATGGCTTTTTATTATTTTGCTGATAAAAATATTAATTGGGCTGTGGTCGAAACAGGTATGGGCGGCAGGCTTGACGCCACCAATGTGCTGCTGCCTAATGTATCTGTGATAATGCCGATAAGTTTTGATCATAAGGAATTCCTGGGCAACACTATAGAGGAAATTGCAGTTGAAAAGGCAGGCATCATAAAACAAGGCGTGCCTGTTGTATCAGCTTCACAAAAACATGAGGCTGCTGATGTGTTGATGACAACCGCGAAAGAGATGGGATCAAAAATATATTTTTATGGCAATGATTTTACTGCCACAAATATCAGCGCAAGCGCATCCGGTTCGACCTTCGATTATACAGACAGCGCATCTTCTACAACCAATATTCAACTGCCCCTGGCTGGAGAATACCAGCCTGCAAATGCCTCTGTTGCGATCAAGGCTGTTTCATTGGCGCTCGACCGACATAAAGAGTTCGATGCTGAAAAAACACGAGTAGGACTAAGCAGGTTAAGGTGGCAGGGCAGGCTCGAGATGATCTCTGGTAATCCGCCTTTTTTGATTGATGCTGCGCATAATCCTGATGCAGCAGAAGCATTGGCAGCATTTCTGAAAAAATGGCATGCCAGCAGAAAAATCATTCTTGTAATAGGCATAATGGCTGACAAAGATATCAACAAAATTCTGAAGCCCCTGCTTGAAGTAGCCGCAAAAACAATATTCACAAAACCATCAAATGAGCGCGCAGCTTCCAGCCGTCAGCTTGGACTGGCTGCTGCTGATATGGGATACAAAGACACTGCTGCAACAGACAACATTGCAGAGGCTATTGACCTGGCACACCGCATTTCAGCAGAATTATCTGTTACTGATGAGCCTGCTCCTCTTATTGTGGCAACAGGCTCTTTTTATACAACAGGAGAAATTAAGGCTGCCCTGGGAGCCAAAAGAACTCTGCATGA
>JAJFVG010000073.1 GCA_021371915.1 Nitrospiraceae bacterium | reverse complement strand
TCTTTTGCGCTTTTAAATGGGGCGTGGCCAAAAGATATGTCAGGATGTGATGTTGTGCTTGTTGGCGACGAAGACGGGATATCAAAAAAAGTGTTCGGCAGATATTTTAAAAATGTATCCAATATCGAACAGGCAGATCATTTGTCAGAAAATGTGATTATCGCAATATCAACAAAGGTGTCAGCATGGAGAGGTTTGTCAGGGATAGATGAAGAGACATTGAAAAAAATAAATATGCTGTTGAAGAGGGCAAAGCGCTCTGCTGTTGTCTCATTCGGAAGTCCGTATGTGCTGGCTGGAATAAAAGGAGCCGGTGCGCTTGCTGCTGCATACGGCTATGATGAATGGATTCAGGAACAGTTTGTTCATCATATTTTTGAAGGCGCTGAGTTTTTCGGAAAACTGCCTGTGAATATACCAATACAGGAAGCACAAGGATAGAGCATGGTAGATATGAGCCCGTATATGAAGGTATTTACAAACAGAAGGATTGCTGCTGTGCTGCTCTTTGGTTTTTCATCGGGCCTGCCTCTTGCGCTTACATCAGGCACACTCCAGGCATGGATGGCATCCAGCAATATTGATATCAAGACAATAGGCATATTCACTCTCGTAGGGCTGCCGTACACATTCAAATTTTTATGGGCCCCATTTATGGACAGGTTTGTGCCTCCGTTTCTGGGCAGGAGAAAGGGCTGGGCGATTATCACTCAGCTTGCTCTTATAGCAGGTATATCCGCAATGGCGCTTAATCCGCCTGATGTATCACCAATGACCATCGGCGCAATCGCGCTTTTTGTGGCCTTTATGTCAGCTTCTCAGGACATTGTCACAGACGCATACAGAACGGATATCCTACACGAAAAAGAGCGCGGAGCAGGCGCTGCTGTATTTGTACTCGGTTACAGGGCTGCGATGATCGCATCAGGCGGTCTTGCTCTCATCATGTCAGACAGCATCGGCTGGAGATACACATATCTCGCAATGGCAGGTCTTATGTCAGTCGGCCTGATCGCGAGCATAACAAGCCCTCAGCCTGATGAGAAAATCATTCTGCCGCATACAATGTCCGAGGCTGTGACAGCGCCGCTTAAAAACTTTTTTTCAAGACAGTCTGTTGCAGGCATTGTTGTACTGCTTGTGCTGTACAAACTCGGTGATGCTTACGCAGGTGCTCTCAGCACAGCGTTTCTCATAAAAGGCATGGGGTTCAGCGTTACTGAAGTAGGGCTTGTGAACAAGTGGCTCGGAATGGCATCAACCATACTCGGCGCGCTATTTGGCGGCTCGGTGATGGTGCGGCTGGGGCTCTTCAGATCTCTCCTTATATTTGGCCTGCTCCAGGCAGTATCGAATCTTGCTTTCATGGCTCTCGCTGCTGTGGGCAAGAGCTATGAACTGATGATATTCTCTGTGGTGTTTGAAAATCTGAGCAGCGGCATGGGCACAGCTGCTTTTGTAACTCTTCTGATGTCGCTCTGCGACCACAGGTACAGCGCCACTCAATACGCTTTGCTCTCATCACTCGCTGTTGTCGGGAAGTATCTTGTAGGCCCTACTGCCGGATTCGTGGCTGAATCGAGCGGCTGGCCTGTATTCTTCTTTATCACATTCCTCACTGCGCTGCCAGGGTTGGCAGTGCTGGTATTGCTTAGGGATACTGTTAAGAGGCTTGAGGATAATGCTTGATGGAATATTAAACCGGCCGCAGCAATATAAGGCCTGGTTTTGTGGAGAGGTATTTCAAAAGATTTTCATCAACAACACATCGGTTTGCGCTTGCGGATGATGCATGTCTCAGCTTTGCTCCTGATGCAGTCTTTATGATAATGCCAACGTGCGAGACATCGAGTCCGGGCTTGTCAGAGTATATGCCAGCGTAGTCTCCTGTCCTGAGTTTGTCCAGTATGCTTTGATCCATCACATTTGAAGGTATATATGTGATTTTGCGTCTTGCGGGTTTGATGCCATTGACATAAAGAGAGCCATCGCTTTTTTCATTTAGCGTTTTATGTTCAGCAGCAGCGCTGCTGCCTGCTATCTTTTTTGTGATGTCTGTGACATGTGAAGAATTATTTTTTATCCAGTCAGTAAAAAAATGGTTCCTGTTTTTAAATGCTACCGTACCTTTTTTATAACGCGTTAGCCTGAGGCATCTGATAAAACCAGCCCACGACGATGCCCTGCGCATTGACTCCACATAATCCAGCAGCGTGAAACAGTCCACGCCGGAGAAGTCGATGACAAGCTGCTCATGCTCTTTTGCGTGTTCATCAATTGTCGATGCCTTATACGGTATGCCGAGAAATGCTGAAGAGATTGTACTGATCCGATCAGAAATGTTTTTTGTTGCCGCCCCATGCTGTATGAGCTTTTCAGCCAGTTTGATATCAAGGCTGCCGGTGATTATGACAGTTTTTGTGATTGATAATCTCTTCATGTCTGGATAATAAACCATCTGCCTTTATTAATACAAAATTCAGAAGTGATGGACTGCTTTCGTTCATTAGGCTAACAAAGGCAGGCGGCCCGATTTCCTAGGCTTGAAACTACCTTGGTATATGGGTTGATGTTTGATAGACATTAAAGCAATATCCAGATATAGAGCCTCAGTCTCCCGCTTCGACTCTCGACTGAGTAGCAGTTACCCGTGACAAGCTACGGAAATCAAACCACCTGCCTTTATTTAAAACAAGGAATAGAAATATAAAAAGAAAGAAAAAGTAATAACAAACAAAGAAGGGATGGACTGACTTGAGAGATTTAGGCTG
>JAJFVG010000070.1 GCA_021371915.1 Nitrospiraceae bacterium | reverse complement strand
CCTTGTTCTGGGCACCAGAGATTATGTCTGCAAAAACGGCTTTAAAAAAGTCTGCATAGGGTTAAGCGGTGGGATCGACTCTGCGCTTGTTGCTGCCATTGCTGTTGAGGCGCTGGGGCCTGAGAATGTGACATGCGTATTTATGCCTTCAGATTTTACCTCTGAAGCTAGCAAAAAAGATTCTTATGAACTCGCTTCCAATCTTGGCGTAAGGTTAATCGAACTGCCGATATCCAGGCTCTTTGATCTGTATCTCCATGAGCTCAAGCCTGCGTTTGATGATCTTCCATTCAATGCTGCTGAAGAGAATCTCCAGGCCCGCATTCGCGGCAATATGCTGATGGCATTCTCGAACAAGTTCGGCTGGATGGTGCTGACCACTGGCAATAAATCAGAGATGAGCGTTGGCTATGCTACTCTTTATGGCGATATGGCCGGCGGGTTCGCTGTTATAAAGGACATACCAAAGACAGATGTCTACAGGATTTCCAGCTGGTATAACCTATCAGAATCAGCTGAGATAATACCTGCAAATATATTCACAAAGGCTCCGACAGCGGAGTTGAGGCATGATCAAAAAGATACTGACAGTCTGCCTCCATATGAATTGCTTGATCCGCTGCTTAAGGCGTATATAGAAGAGGACAGGGACATGCGCTACCTGCTTACATGCGGACTGAGTGAAGAAGAGACAAAGCGAGTTATCCGCATGGTGGATTTAAGCGAGTACAAGCGCAGGCAGTCTCCTCCTGGCATCAAGATAACAGAAAGGGCTTTTGGCCGCGACAGGCGGTTTCCCATAACTAACAGATACAGGAAGTGGCTGCCATGAAGACAAGGATGCTGCTCGTTATTACCACGTCCCTGCTTTTTTTGTTCTCCTACGCAGGCTGCTCTGATAAGCCTGCAAATTTGACTTACGGCAAGGCACAGGCGCTGTCTGAAGCAAAACCGAAAAAACCGGTCAGGATAAAAGTGCACAGAAACGCAAAAGGCGAATACTCGTGGGACCTCACAGGTGATGACCCTGATGAGGTGGCAAAGGCTGACAAAAAACTCAGAAAGGCAATGGGGCTGCAATAGAGACCGCTCAGGAGGTGATCTGATGGAGAATTTTTCGATACTGGAAGTTATTGAACAGGCAGTGCAGACAGAGAGGATCGGTTGCAACTTCTACACATCCATGGCAGAGAAGTTCAGGGATGATGAAAAGCTGGTCAGGCTCTTTACCACTCTTGCTGACAAGGAGAGGATACACGAAAAGATATTTACTGAGCTTAAAGGCATTATCGGCAGTGATGAACCTGAAGGATGGGATGAGGCTTCGCTTTATCTAAGGGCAATTGTTGAGTCCGAGTTCTTTCTCGGCAAGGACAAGGCGCTGGTATCCATGCAGAATATACACAGCATAAAAGAGGCTGTTGATTTTGCAATGAGGTTTGAGAAGGAAACCCTTCTGTATTACTTTGGCATAAGGGATGCTGTGAAGCAGAAAGAGGTTGTGGATGAGATCATAAATGAAGAGAAGAGCCACATAAGGTGGCTGGCAGAATTCAAATCTGCGCTAGTGAAATAAAGAAAGGATAATGGCGGACTGCATCCCAACGGCATGAATTCTCCCGGCATTCTTTATATTGTGGCAACACCGATAGGCAATCTTGAGGATATAACCTTCAGGGCTGTTCGTGTGCTCAAAGAGGTGGATGCAGTTGCAGCAGAAGACACAAGACACTCGCTTAAGCTGCTCAACAGCCTCGGCATATCAAAGCCCATGATCAGCTACTGGTCAGAAAAAGAGAAAGCCCGCGCAGAAGAGATTATCAGCATGCTTTTAAAGGGCAGGTCTGTTGCCCTGATATCTGATGCAGGCACTCCGGCCATATCAGATCCAGGAACCGTTGTTGTAAAGCGTGCGGTTGAAGAAGGGTTCAGTGTAATACCGATACCAGGGCCTTCAGCAGTGGCAGCAGCAGTATCTGTTTCAGGGCTCCCTTCGGATGAGTTCGTTTTCATCGGTTTTCTGCCACAGAAGGAGGCGCAGCGCAGGAAAAAGCTCCAGACCATGCAGCATGAAGGCCGTACAATGGTTTTTTATGAAGCACCACACAGGATAGAGCAGTC
>JAJFVG010000061.1 GCA_021371915.1 Nitrospiraceae bacterium | reverse complement strand
TGATGCCCTATATGTATCTTTATGCCTAGCTGCCTCAGCCTTGTGGTGGTCTCGGTCTCTTTCATGTCAGAGCCTGTAACATCATATCCGAGGTTGTGAAGCACCTCGGCAATTCCGCTCATGCCAACGCCACCTATGCCTACAAAATGTATTACCCTGTACGAATTGAACATTTATCTCTTTCCCTTCTTTAAAATACTTCTGGCTATACTTATTATTCTTTCAGCAGCATCAGGCCTGCCGAATGCCCTTGCTGATCTCTCCATCTCTCTCCTCTTTGCTGTATCTAGATAGAGATCCCTTATTGCCGATGACAATGCCTCAGCGGAAAGGTTCCTCTCGAGTATCACCTTTGCTGCGCCCATGTCAGCCAGCTTCAGCGCATTATGCACCTGATGGTCAGATGCTGCAAAAGGATACGGCACCAGTATGGCCGGCTTGCCGATGAGCGTGAGCTCCGCCAGTGTGGTGGCTCCTGCCCTGCACACAACTATGTCAGAGGCACGATAGGCATTTGCCATGTTGTAGATAAAAGGCTTGACCACTGCCATAAAGTTGAGTCTGCTGTATGCCTCGCTCACTTTTTGGCTGTCGCGCTCGCCTGTCTGGTGCAGAAACTGGATATTTTGCCTGATATCCAGAAGATAATTCAACGAATCGACAACAGCGTTGTTTATGCTCCTTGCGCCTAGGCTGCCGCCAAATACAAAGACCGTGAACCTGTCCCTGTCCAGCTCGAGCGAATCAGCAGCCAGGTTCTCATCCCCCTCGGCTATGAGCTTTCTGACAGGATTGCCGGTAAGAAACGCCTTGCCTGGAGGAAAAAACTGCAGACTCTCCTGATACGTAACGCATACAGCATCAGCAACCTTTGCGAGGAATCTGTTTGCAAAGCCAGGCACGGAGTTCTGCTCAAGGATTATCGCTGGTATCTTTTTTGCGCAGGCAGCAAGCACCATGGCAACAGAGGCGTATCCGCCGACTCCGATAACGATATCCGGCCTCGCTGACCTTAGTATGCTAAAGGCATCCCTGAACGAAAAAATCAAAGTGAATATTGCCTTTATCTTTTTCAGCAGGGACTTGCCTGCAATGCCCTCTGCCTTTATGAATTTTATCGGATAGCCTTCACGCGGTATAACCTTTGACTCTATGCCGTGCGTGGTGCCGACAAAGAGAATGCCTGCCCTCTCATCAGATTCGCGCAGCGCCTCTGCTATGGCTATGCCTGGGAAGAGATGACCGCCTGTGCCGCCGCCTGCTATTACCGCCTTCATCTGTCGTCTCCCATGCTGCTGCGCTTCATTGGATCAGCCTTCCATATAAGGCGCGGCCGCCTGGCAGGCGGACCATAGCGCCACGAATGAACAGGGCTTGAACCCTTCTTCTTTGGCCTGGTGTCAGCAAGCGCCATTTGCCTGGCCTTGCGCGCGGGATCATTCTGAAAATCATCTCTGCTATGATAGGCATTTTCGCTTTCAGCAACTTGTGCTGAAGCCTGCACCCTCCTGCCCCTGGACACATTAAGCAGAATGCCTATTGCTGTCATATTGATTATCAGTGAGGAGCCGCCATAGCTCACAAACGGCAGGGGTAGCCCCTTGGTGGGAACCATGCCTGTGACAACGGAAAAGTTTATTATTGCCTGTACAGCTATCATCACTGAAATACCGAATGCGAGGTAATATGAAAAATTGTCAGAAGCCCTGTTGGCAACCCTCATGCCCCTTAGAAAGAGCAGCAGGAATAAAAGAACCACCACTGACGCGCCTATGAAGCCGAGCTCTTCGCCAATGAGCGAAAATATAAAATCAGTATGCACCTCAGGCAAAAAAGCGAGCTTCTGCTTGCTCTCGCCAAGCCCAACACCTGTTGCTCCGCCGCTGCCGAGGGCTATAAAAGACTGTACGAGCTGAAATCCGCTGCCCTGCGCATCCTTCCATGGGTCCAGAAACGATACAACCCTCTTCCATCTGTATGGTTCTGATACAAGCTTTATCAGCACAGGCACAGCTATCAGCCCCAGTGAAAAAACATACCTGAGCCTTGTGCCTGAAAGCAGGAGCATGAAGAGCGTGATTATGCCGAGGCTCATAACAGCTCCAAAGTCAGGCTGTTTCAGAAAAACGATCTGAAATACACCCATCACGCCTATTGGCATTATGAAAGAACTGAACTTCTCCTTGTTATAGCTTGCTGCGCACAGATACCATGACATGAATATCACCATAGAAAGCTTCACAAGCTCTGACGGTTGGAAAACAGACGGCCATAGCCTGAGCCACCTTCTGGCTCCTCCGGCTGATACGCCCAAAGGCGTAAATACCAGCAGCAGGCAGACCATCGAGACCGCAAGCATCGGGATCGAAAGTTTTTTCAGGAGATCTGCCGGAAGCCTGTATGCAACCAGCATGGCTATTATGCCGAGCATCAGGGTAAAAAGCTGACGCTTAAGATAGAAGAACTGGGTGAGTTCAACTCCCTTTTTCTTGTACTTGTCCACAAGATCAGGCGACAGCACAGAGGTGGAGCTGTAGACAGCAGTGAGCCCGATTATTATCAGCAGAATAAGCAGCACCACTATCCATTTATCATGCCTGGCTGTCACATGGACCTCACAATCTCCTTGAACTGCCGCCCTCTGTCTTCAAAATCCCTGAACATGTCAAAACTGGCGCAGGCAGGAGACAAAAGAACAACTTCGCCTTTTGACGCGATACCCCTCGCCCTGGACAGAGCGTCAGCAAGGCTGCTTACGTGAACTATTTCTGTGGAGCCTTTAAGCGCATTACTAATCTTGTCAGCAGCCTCGCCGATTACTATGACAGCCTTCACGCGTCCTTCTACATACGGCCTCAGTTCGGTAAAGTCACTGTCCTTGTCCCTTCCTCCGGCTATAAGAATCACCTTCTCGCTAAACCCTTCGAGTGATTTGATCACTGCTCCTACATTCGTGCCCTTGGAATCATTTATGTACCTTACGCCATCTATCTCTTTCACGAATTCGAGCCTATGCTCAAGCCCCTGAAAGCTCCTGGCTGCTGATTCCACTGCTGATGTGCTGCATCCAGCAGCGAGCGCAAGGAGAGATGCTGCCATTGCGTTTTCGATATTATGCACGCCTTTTATGCCAAGCTCTTCAGGTTTCAGAACAAAGCTGCTGTCCCCGTATGCATTGAACCTTATTATGTCTCCGTCAAGGAAAGCGCCTTTGACTTCTTTCTTTCTGCTGAAGAATAGCACCTTTGCAACCCGCGCGCCGCGAGCTGATTTCTGCATGAGCATCAGGCCGGCATCTTCAGTATGCCTGTCATCAGCATTGAGCACCACCAGGTCGCCTTCTGACTGATTCATAAAAACCCTCAGCTTTGCATCCTTGTACAACTGCATGCCGTGGTAGCGGTCCATGTGGTCCTGGGTGATATTGAGTATTACAGAGCCTTTCGGCCTGAAAGAGCTGATGGCCTCGAGCTGAAAACTCGAAACTTCCACAACAACCCTCTGAACGGTTGCTGAAAGTTTCTCTATCTTTTCATAAATATCCTCGCCTTCAATGGATGCGGCTGCTGTTAATATCTCTTCGGTTATCGCGTTGCCTATATTTCCGCAGATCATTGTCCGGAATCCGGATGCGCGCATCATCTCGTACAGCAAGGTAGTAGTGGTGGATTTGCCGTTGCTGCCTGTTACAGCAAAAAACTGCGGGCCGGAAGCACCTGAGCAGAGTATTTCATACCCGAGTTCGAGTTCTCCGATAACTTCAACACCCTTATTTGCAGCAGTCTTTATCGCCGGGATATCCAGCGGCACTCCGGGACTTACCACAATGAGATCAGCGCTTGCAAAAAGCTCCTCAGGATGGCCTTCGAATTCGAGTTTGATCCTGCTGTCGAGCGCGGCTGCAGCGCTGCTGCATTCATCAGAGTGTTTTTTGTCATTAAGCGTAACCTTGGCACCCATCTGCGCCAGCAGATTTGCAGCGCCTATGCCGCTTCTTGCCATGCCGACAACAACAATTTTTTTATCGAGATATTTTTTGCGCATTTGTTGAGACTGGACCTTTCTTATGATATTGGCGGTATTTTGTCCTGAGCAGGGACATCTGCGCGTCAGGACCTTCCGTCAGTCCTGGCGGATTGAGCTGAAAAGCTTCCTTTCTTTTTTGAGCTGCTGCTCTTTGCGCTCTGTACGGGCTTTGATTTGTAGCGCTTCTTTTTGGATATGGCGGACTTTGTCTTTTTTGATTTTGGCGTTGCGCTCTCAATATTCGCCTTTGACCTGGAATTTTTGGTACGCTTGCTGCTGTACGAAGCCTTTATAATGCGCTCGTCATCATCGTTTGTTATGTTTATCACAGGCTCTACCGCGTTGTTAAGAACTGCCTGGCCTCTTGCCATCAGCGCGGTGGTATCGTGCCATATGTTTCCTCTTATTGCCTCACCCAGCACAACAGTGATGAGCATGTTTCCGTCTTTCGCAGCCGCGCCGACAAAACAGTGCCGTGCTGCACGCGTATAACCGGTCTTTCCTCCAAGCAGGTCATCATCGCTCCAGAGCAGTTCATTTGTGTTTTTGAGATAAAGGCTCCTTCCTGAAGCGGTCTCCACGCTCTTGGTGCGTGTATTTATTATCTCCCTTATAAGCGGATAAGCGAGCGAAGCCTTCATTATCCTTGCAAGGTCATAAGCAGTTGTATACTGCACGCCGCCAGGCAAACCTGAGGCATTGGCATATACTGTATTGTCTGCACCCACCTCAGCAGCCTTCTCGTTCATCAGTTTTGCGAATTCAGCCTCAGTGCCTGCCGCAGCCTCGGCAAGCGCTACTGCTGCGCCGTTTACTGACCTCATAAGCGCGACATAAAGCAGATCCTTAACCGTCAGTTTGGAACCTGCAACAAGGTGCGGTGCCACAGAAGAGGTATTAGCAGCGTTTTTGCTTATTGTTACAATGTCGTCAGGCTTGAGTTTGTCCAGAGCCACCATTGCGGTAAGTATTTTTGTTGTGCTTGCTGGCGGATGCTTCATGTTGGGATTAATGCCATATAGTATTCTGTCGTTGCGCGGGTCGAGCACTATGGCTGAACGGGCTGATATATCATCAACCGCAACCGCTGACGCGTATACAGGCATAAAGGCAATAACAAAGGCTATGACACATGCAATAAATATCTGTTTTGGTGTTCGCATAATAAGATTATTCATTCCTCTCCCCAAATCACCTTAATTTTAAAGTTGCGAGGCTAAATAAGGCAAGTATTATTCCGGCTATCCAGAATCTTGCTATCACTTTGGGCTCCGGCCAGCCCTTCAATTCAAAATGATGGTGCAGCGGCGCCATAAGGAAAATCCTCTTGCCGGTCAGCTTGTATGACGCTACCTGCAGCACCACAGATATCGTTTCTATAACAAAAACTCCTCCCACAACTGCAAGCACGATCTCATGCTTTGTGACCACAGCGAGAGTGCCGAGCGAGCCGCCGAGGCTCAGTGATCCGACATCTCCCATGAACACTTCAGCAGGATAGGCGTTATACCACAAAAATCCGAGCGCAGCCCCAAGCATGGCGCCGCAAAAGACAGTCAGCTCTCCTGTGCCGGGAAGATAAAGCACCTGAAGGTATTTCGCAAACTGCGCGTGGCCTGATATGTATACGAGCGCGCCGTTTGCCATTGTGGCTATGGCGATCAGGCCGATAGCGAGCCCGTCAATTCCATCGGTAAGGTTCACTGCGTTTGATGAGCCTACAATAACGAGTATTGAAAACGGAATGTAAAAAAGTCCTATGTCGAAAAACCATTTTTTGAAGAAAGGCACACTGAGATATGATGTGTTGGGATCATTCGGATTATTGTAAAGAAACACTCCGATTATCAGGGAAAGCAAAAGCTGAGCGCCGAATTTGTATTTTGCCTTTAAACCCTGGGGATTTTTTTTCACGGCCTTTAGATAGTCATCAAGAAAGCCGATCGCGCCAAACCCGAGCAGAGCTGTCATCATTACCCACACGTATACGCTCTTGAAATTTCCCCACATTACCATAGAGACGGTGATGGCCGCGATTATTATTATGCCGCCCATGGTTGGGGTGCCTGCTTTTGCGTAGTGCGTTTTGGGACCGTCATCCCTTATCTGCTGAGTCATGCTGATCTTCTTCAACCATCTGATCACATACGGCGCTATCATCACGGTCACTACAAGAGCGGTGATCGCAGCTACAGAGGTCCTGAATGTTATGTACCTGAAAACATTCAGAGGGCTGATGTACTGCGAAAGATAATAAAAAAATTCATACAGCATTGTTGGCCTCTTCTTTCATTATCGGCGATTCGAGCACCATCTCCATCTTCATGCCCCTTGATCCTTTAAGCAGCACAGTATCTCCGGGGATCAGCTCTTTCCTGAGCGCCGCTGCTGCCTGCTCAGGGGTGTCCGCTGTAATTGACTTGCCTGCAAACTCCGCAGCTGCCAGCTCCATTAACGGGCCAACGCCTATAAAGATGTCTATTCCGAGTTCTGTCATAAGCCTGCCGATATTCTTGTGCGCCTCTATTCCGTAGTAGCCCAGTTCAAGCATATCGCCCAGCACAGCTATTGCCCTGCTCTTTTGACCGCTGCATGAGCCTGCCCTGCGAGAGAGTTCTTTAAGTGACTCTGCCATGGATGACGGATTTGCATTGTACACGTCATCGATAAATGTAGCGCTGCCAAGAGATATCACTCTGCACCGCATAGGCACGCCGCTGAATTTTTCAAGGCCGGCTTTTATTTCTTCCAACAGCATTCCGGCTGATATGCCTGCTGCTGCACCAGCAAGCAGGTTGTATACATTGAACAGTCCTGGAAGGCTAGTGCTTACAGTACAGTTTTGATCCGCATATGAAAGCACAAACCGCATTCCATCCTGACCGTACTCGATATCTGACGCCTTAACATCAGCGTCAGGAGCATCTATGCCGAAGCTTATACGCCTGTCGCATTGCCTGCTGAGTACGCCTTCCACAAGAAATGCATCATCAGCATTGTAAATGACAGTTTTTACAAACGGCATGATCTCGAGTTCTGATTCGCGCACCTTGTGCAGGCTTCCGAATCCCTCGATGTGCTCGTATCCGATATTGGTTATTACAGCAGTATCAGGCAGCGCTATTGAGCAGAGCTCATTGATGTCTCCAGGCCTGTTAGTCCCCATTTCGAGCACAAGCGCCTCTGTGGAATCCTCCATTCTTGTGATCGTAAGGGGCATGCCTATATGATTGTTGAAATTGCCTGATGTCTTGTGCACCCTGAATTTTTCTGAAAGCACGGATGCTGTTATCTCTTTTGTTGTGGTCTTGCCGTTGCTGCCCGCAACAGCCACAACAGGCCCGCTAAAGGCCTTTCTCCTGGCATTAGCCATGTCCTGAAGCGCCTTCAGTGTGTCGTCAACCGCAAATATGGTTTTGCCTGACACCGATGAGCAGAGCTTGTCGGCATGTTCCTTGTTTACAACAGCGCCTGAAGCCTTTATGAGCGCTGATGCAACAAAGTCGTGGCCATCGAATTTGTCTCCTGCCAGGGCAACAAACAAATCGCCTTCAACTGCTGTTCTGGAATCTATCGACACCCCGCTGAATATGACAGCAGAGCTGGTGCAGATGTCAGCATTGGCAGCAGTTTTAATGAATTCTGCTGTCAGCACCTTGCTGCTTCCGACCCCATGAATGTTGTGCCCCCGCCAAAAGCAGGTCTGGTGATTGTGCGTTTAATAGCTGTTTCCAAAGTCACTTTATCGCTGAAATTAAGGCGAGTGCCTTTTATCTCCTGATACTCCTCATGGCCCTTGCCTGCAACAAGCACGATGTCGCCGGATGATGCCAGCTCAACCGCAAGACTTATTGCAACAGCCCTGTCAGGGATAACTATGTAGTTGTCACCCTTGATGCCCTTCTCTATGTCCTTGAGTATCTTTTTTGGATCCTCGCCCCTGGGATTGTCGGAAGTGATGATAACAAAATCGCTCAGCTTTGCAGCCAGCTCGCCCATCTTAGGCCTCTTGCCCTTGTCCCTGTTTCCTCCGCAGCCAAAGACAGTGATAATCTTTCCGTGGCCCTTCACAGTCGGCAAGGAGAAACGATCCTTGCGCATCTTTGCGAGCCTGCCCACCTTTCCGGCATAGTGGTACGCATCAAGAAGCTGATGTGCTGTTTTGAGCAGTCCTTCAAGCGCGTCCTCAGTGTGAGCATAGTCGACAACAGCCAGAAAATCCTGGCCGAGATCAACACACTCGAATCTTCCTTTAACCATTTCGGTCATAACAATACCCTCCTTGACATCTTCGATTGATATATTGATTGACAGCCCTATCCCTGCTGCGCATAGGGCGTTGTAAACGTTCACATAACCGACAAGGCCGATTGTTATCTCTGTCTCCGCATCCGCTGTCTTTAGCCTGAACTTTGTGCCGCTATATGAAAGCCTCACATCATCAGCAAACAGGTCAGCGCTGCTGTCTTTGAGTGAATAGGTGAGTATCTTTACCGAACCGCCCCTCTCTGCCTTGAGCTCTTTTGCGAGTCTTTTGCCGTATTCATCGTCAATGTTTATAACAGCGCAGCCGCCATCAACAAGCAGGTCAGCGAAGAGTCTTTTTTTTGCTGAATAATAATCATCCATGTCCTTGTGATAGTCGAGGTGGTCTCTTGTGAGATTTGTGAAGGCAGCTGTCCTGAACCTGGTGAAATCCGCCCTCTTCTGTGCAAGGGCATGCGAAGACACTTCAGATACAACAGCGCTGCATCCGTCGTCCTTCATCCTTCTTAAAAGCGACTGAAAATCCGGCGCCTCCGGAGTGGTGTGCGGCGCGTTGAACTGCTCGCTGCCGACAATATAGCTGATGGTGCCGATCAGTCCTGCCTTGTAACCTGCCTTCATCAGGATCGACCTTGTTATGTATGAGGTTGTTGTCTTGCCGTTTGTGCCTGTTATGCCTACCACATCCATCTCATTTGACGGATGTCCGTAAAAAGCATCAGACACGTAAGCCAGCGCTGAGCGCGTATCGTCAGTCTCCACAATTGCGGTCTGCGGATACTTGTCAGTGTAGTAGTCCGTATTGATCCTTCCTGACTCAACTATCACTGCTGAAGCGCCTCTTTTAATAGCATCTTCAACATACTCGTGGCTGTCTGCTGCAACGCCTTTGAGAGCGGCAAAGATATCGCCCATCCTGACTGTCCTTGAATCATATGACAGGCCCGCCACCTCTGTTGAGAGGCTGCCGCGCACTTTCCATTCATTTTTTACAAGCTGTTGCAGTTTCATTATCTTCCTGTTGTCGAGATGAGCAGCAGGCCTTTTTCCCTTGAATCATCCCGCGGCACGCTCAGGTACGAGAGCGCCTCATTGGCTGTTTTTCTGAATACAGGGCCTGCAACCGTGCCGCCGTATATCTTTCCTTTAGGCTCATTTATCACAACTATCATCGCTAGCCTCGGCTTGTCAGCAGGAACAAACCCGACAAACGAGCCTATGTATCTGTCTTTTGAATATCTCTTTGTGCGCGGATCAATAATCTGCGCTGTGCCTGTCTTGCCTGCAACGCTGTTGCCGTCAATCGCTGCTTCAAGCGCGGTGCCGCCTTCCTGGGTGACTGTTTTGAGTATCTCTCTGAATGTCTCGACCGTGCTGTCGGATATTATTTTTTTGGCATTCGGGGTTGTCTTGTGCACAAGCCCGCCCTCAGGCGTGCGGATCTCTGAGACAACATGCGGTGTAACCAGATACCCGCCGTTTGCTATGGCAGCATAGGCCCTGAGCACCTGAAGCGGTGTTACCCCAACCTCCTGGCCGATCGCAATGGCTCCTATGGACATGCCGGACCATCTGTGCGGAGGCCTCACAAGTCCGGATATCTCTCCGGCTATATCGATGCCTGTCTTTTCTCCGAACCCGAATTTTTTGATGTATTCATATACCTTGTCCTTGCCGAGTCTCTGTGCGATCTTTATGGTTCCGACATTCGAGGATTTTTGGATAACCTCTGCAAAACTCAACACTCCATGCCTGTGCGCGTCCTTTATCTTTTTTCCGCCGACTTCGATATTTCCTGCGCTGCAGTCGAACTTTGTTGAAGGTGTTACGATATTTTCTTCGAGCGCTGCTGCGCCAGCTATTATTTTAAATGTAGAGCCTGGCTCGTAAATGTCCGTAAGCGCCCTGTTTCTTCTCTGTTCTGGTTTTGATCCGGAGGCATCATTGGGGTCATAATCAGGCAGGCTTGTCATTGCAAGTATCTCGCCTGTTGCAGGAGACATTATTATCGCTGTTGCTCCTGCGGCCTTCCAGTGCACAACCGCTTCGTTGAGATTTTTCTCGAGTATGTACTGGAGCCCTTCATCTATGGTGAGAACTATGTTATTGCCCTTCAGCTCCTTCATCATGCCGTCAGAAAGCATATTGCCTCTGGCATCTCTGTGCACTTTTACGTGTTCAGGCCTGGCAGCAAGAAATTTTTCGTACTGTCTCTCTATGCCTTCAATGCCGTTGTTGTCTATGTCAACAAATCCGAGTATCTGCGATGCGAGTCTGCCTTTTGGATAAGATCTCATCGGCTCGGATATTGTGCCTATGCCCCTTATCTTGAGCTTGTTGATCCTGCTGCCGAGATCAGGATGCTGTTTTCTCTCTATCCAGTTGAATCTGCCCTCGCCTGACAGTTTTGTGAGTATCACATTCGGTGCGGTATTGAGTGCAGCAGAGAGCGCTGATGCGGCTTTTTCCGGAGCTGATATTTCTGAAGGATCGCAGAAGATCGATTCTGTATCGAGATTGATGGCAAGCTCCCTGCCTCTTCTGTCATATATGACGCCGCGCTTGACAGGAACAGCCTTTTTGCGGACCTGCTGATACTGGGCCTTTGCGAGAAACCTGTCATGGTTCACAAGCATTATGTCAACCATGCGCAGCAGAACTATGACAAACCCGAATATGACAGCAGTACTGAGTATCACAGCCCTTTTTTTCATCAACTTTTTTTAATCCCTCACCATCCCGAGCAGATTGTTCCGGTTGTCGCCGGATTTTGATGAAACAGCTGTCTTGTGGGTCTGCTGACCAGGGTCTTTCTTCACATATACAACCTTCACCCTGTCAGGGAACACGTATTCGCGGGCAGCAGCCTTGCCGAGCCTTTCTACGGACATCAGGCTGGCCCTCTGCGCATCAAGATGCTTCCGCTCTTTCAGCATCTCCATTTTTGTGTTTTCAAGCTTTCCGAGCCTGTACTCCATCGAGACAACGCTCGACCTGAGCCAGACTATCGAAAAGACCGAAGCCAACAGCAGCACTACTGACAATGTCTTGAGGAAAAATGAGAACTTTCCCGAATTTCTTGATCTCATATCTTTTCCGCTCCCCGCATTTTTGCGCTGCGCGATGAAGGGTTCTGCCTGACCTCGTCCCTCTGCGGAACCAAAGGTTTTTTTGTAAGCACTTTCAACCGGCCCTCCCTGGCGCTGTCCCTCAAAAAATTTTTAACTATCCTGTCCTCCAACGAATGGTAGGAGATTACGCAAAGTCTTCCTCCGTGCTTCAAAAGCCCGATTGACTCTGCAAGCCCCTTGCGAAGCTGTTCAAGCTCTCTGTTCACCTCTATCCTCAATGCCTGGAATGTCCTTGTTGCAGGATGGGTTTTGCCGTGCCTGCCGCATGCCTTTTGAATGAGTGAACCGAGTTCCGAACATGTGTCTATGCTCTTTATCTTTCTGGCGCTCACTACCGCCCTTGCTATTCTCCTTGCAAAAGGCTCCTCGCCATACTCCCTGATAACCCTTTCAAGCTCTTCCTGCGTGTACCTGTTTATCACATCCCAGGCTGTAAGCCTCTGATCCGCATCCATCCTCATGTCGAGCCGTTCATCAGACATGAAGCTGAACCCTCTTTGCATATCCTTCATCTGGAGCATCGAGGTCCCGAGGTCAAAGAGTATGCCGTCAACGCTGCTTATGCCCTCTTCTGATGCGATTTCAGCCAGATCGCCAAAGCTGCCTTTGCGTAGGACGGCTCTTTTGTCAGCAAGCCTTTCAGATGCCTTGGCAAGCGCTGCATCATCGCGATCTATGCCTAGGAGGGTTGCTGATTGTCCGGCAGCGCTGAGTATGCCTGCTGAGTGGCCTCCCAGACCTACAGTAGCGTCTATGTATATGCCGCTCTTTTTTACATCCAGCATCTCAAGAGCCTCCCTGAATAGAACCGGTACATGCACGCTGCTACAATCCATAGCCTGCAAGGGCCGATTCCACTGACTTCACATCTATCTTTGAAGGGTCTGTCACAATCTCCCACTGCTGTTTGTCCCAGATCTCTATCTTGTCTATCTGCCCGACTATCACGATGTCATTCTTGATCTCAGAGTCTTCACGGTGTGCTGAAGGCACAAGGATCCTGCCCTGCTTGTCCAGGTCGCAATCAACCGCAGAGGCTATAACCCTGCGCATGAAATACTTGACCGCCTCATCTGTTTTTGGCAGAGTGCGAACCTTCTCTTCAAGCCTGTTCCACTCATCAAGCGGGTATATCTGCAGACACTTGTCAACCGGAGCATTGGTGATATATAGTTTGGTGTTGTTATATTTTTGAAAAATAATTTCGCGCAGAGGTGCCGGTATGATGACCCTGCCCTTGGGGTCTAAGGTGTAATAATATTTGCCGAGGAAAGACGTCATTCCCTTTTCTCCCACTTTCTACCACTTTTTACCACAATAATAGGGGTAGAAAAGAACACATGTCAAGGAAAAAGACACTTTTTTCAGAAATATCAATAAAATGTATCAATTTTTTAGACACACCACTATATGTTGTGCTTTCAAGGTGAGGGGATTTTGTTCGAAAATGAGCTTAAAATACTGGCTGATCAGGATCTAATGCGCCATATCAGGGACAGGCAGACTCTAAAAGTCCCATTTTCACGAAAACTGATGCTCAATAGCACTGAGCTTGTAAACTTTGCCTCAAACGATTACCTCGGTCTGTCCAGCCATCCAAAGCTAATGGAAGCAGTTATTCAGAGCCTTCATTTATATGGATTCGGGGCCGGCTCTTCAAGACTGCTGTCCGGCGGCACAGAACTTCATGCTGAACTGGAGGACAAGACAGCAGCATTCAAAGGCACTGAGGCAGCCCTACTCCTTAATTCAGGTTACACAGCAAACTCAAGCGCAATACCGGCACTCGCAGGCAGTGGGGATTTGATATTGAGCGATGAGCTGAACCATGCGAGCATTATTGACGGATGCAGATTAAGCAGAGCCAGAACCATTGTCTACAGCCATTGCAGCCTGAGCGAAATTGAACGCATCCTCTCTGAAGAAAAGGCCGGGCGCAAACTTATTGTGACTGACTCTGTGTTCAGCATGAACGGTGACATAGCGCCGATCGACAGAATTAATGATCTCTGCCTTGCGCATGGCGCATTACTCTATATTGACGATGCCCACGCAACAGGAGTGCTCGGCAGGGGCAGAGGCAGTCTCGCTCACTTCGGACTCAAACCAGCGGATCATATAATACAGATGGGCACATTCTCAAAAGCACTAGGTTCTTTAGGAGCATTCATAGCAGCTGCAAAAGAGATTACAGACCTGCTCACAAGCACATGCAGGGGATTGATATTTTCCACTGCGCTGCCTGCATGCGCAGCAGCAGCCTCCATCGCAGCGCTAAAGCTTGTGGAACAGGAAAGCAGCCTTGTGGATGCTCTCTGGACAAACAGGCAGCGCCTCTTCTCTGGAATAGAAAGGCTCGGGCTCAATACCTTTGGCAGCGCCAGCCCCATAATACCCATACAAACAGGCACGCTGGAGCAGACCATCAGACACTCGGAGTTTTTGTTCAACAGGGGAATCTATGCGCCCACAATAAAACCGCCTTCAGTATCCATACCAAGAATAAGACTCACAACAACTGCGTCACACACCGGGCAGGACCTCGACGCTCTGCTCAATGCGCTTGCAGAGCTGCGCTGATTTACTGGACAGAATGTTTTTTGTTATAGTTTATCTCCATGAGAAACAACTCTTCCTTTAACCAGCCATATATATCTGTAATAGGCGCTGGCAGCTGGGGCACAGCGCTTGCCTCAATGCTCGGCAAAAAAGGCTACGATGTCATGCTCTGGGCATTTGAGCAGGATGTTGTTGACCAGATAAACAAAACGCGCATGAACAGCACTTATCTGCCCGGCGTAATCCTGCCGGACAGCCTTACAGCCACAACCTCGCTGCAATCAGCTGTGTCGCAGGCCAGGTTCATACTCTCAGTAGTGCCCACCCAGCATATCAGGAGAGTATTTGAAGGCATATCGAGCGCTGCAAGAAAAGACGCTGTTGTAATAAGCGCATCAAAAGGCATAGAGATAAACACCCTGCTCACTCCATCCGCCATACTCGGCAGCATATTCAACAGACAGGTTGCGGTTATATCCGGCCCAAGCTTCTCCTCGGAAGTCAGCGCCGGCCAGCCCACAGCTGTAACACTCGCTGTGAAAGACAAAAAAACAGGACTTATTCTTCAGGAGATATTCAACACTGAAACCTTCAGGGTCTATACCCATGATGATACAATAGGCGCTGAGTTCGGCGGCGCGCTCAAAAATGTCATAGCAATAGCATCGGGCATCACCGCCGGCCTGGGCCTGGGCAGAAGCGCGCTTGCAGCGCTCATCACAAGAGGGCTGTCGGAGATAATCAGACTCGGAGTCAAATCAGGCGCAAAAGAGATCACCTTCTCAGGCCTGAGCGGACTGGGCGATCTTGTGCTCACATGCACATCGTCACTTTCGCGCAACTATTCTGTGGGCGTAAGGCTCGGCCAGGGCGAGACCCTTGATGAGATAATCAAATCCACCAGATCAGTGGCTGAGGGCGTGCCCACAACAATGTCCGCGCGGGAGCTGGCACAAAAGCTCTCTGTGGAGATGCCCATCGTAGAGCAGATATATCAGACGCTCTATAACAACAAGCCGCCGCGCGAGGCCTTGAAAGACCTTATGACAAGGTCGCTCAAGTCCGAATTCAATGCATACTGACAGGATAAAGGCACTCATCAGAAAGATCAAAAACAGCAGCATCAGCATGGACGAAGCCCTGTCCGCGCTCAAAAACCTGCCTTACGAAGATATTGATTTCGCAAAAGTGGATCATCACAGGGCAGTGCGCAGCTCCATACCTGAAGTGATATTCGCAATGAACAAAACCACAGAGCAGACCTTATCAATAGCCAGGGCAATGTATTCAAAAGGCAAAAGATTCCTTATCACCAAGACAGGCGATGAAGTCTACAACAAGCTCGACATCAAAGAGGCATCTTTCAATCCCCGGGCAGGCACAATACATTGCGGACAGCCGGCCAGAAAAAAAGGATTTGTCCTTGTTGTAACAGCCGGCACATCAGACATCGCTGCTGCTGAAGAGGCAAAAGAGACGCTGCTGTTTCTCGGAAGCAGGGCAGAAGCGCTCTACGACGTCGGAGTAGCAGGAATACATAGAGTGCTGCACCATAAAGAGCTGCTGAATTCCGCACGTGCTGTTATTGTGGCAGCAGGAATGGAGGGAGCTCTTCCTTCTGTAGTGGGAGGCCTTACAGACAGGCCTGTTATAGCCGTGCCGACTTCAGCAGGATACGGCACCAGCTTCGGAGGACTGACAGCGCTCTTTGCAATGCTCAACTCATGCGTGCCTGGCATAGCTGTGGTTAATATAGACAACGGCTTTGGGGCCGCGTGTCTTGCTCATAAAATAAACATCCAGAGATAAGCCGGCAGGCGCTTGCGCGCCTGCCGGCTTATTGTTTTTGACTTTTAAGCTTTAAGCTGAACTCACGGTTCAGCAGGATTTAGGGCCTCAGCCTCCAAAACCGCTGTATCCTGAAGAAGAAAAACCTCCAAAATTGAACGAAGATATCTTTTTCTGGACCTCTTCTGAATCGCATACAGGGCACTTTACTGAATCTTCCGCGCTCTTCTGGATACTGCTGAAATCAACGCCGCATTTTTTGCAGCTGTAATCGTATATGGGCATGCTTACCTCCTTGCCGATTGTTTTTTATTATCCCACAGCGCCGTCATATTAGACCAGCATTTGACTGACCGCGGTCTAATAAAATCATATCCGCAGCAGCATAAGCACAGCGTCTTCAGACGGATAGGTGTAGTAGTTTTTTCTTAGTCCGGCCTGACTGAAACCGAATTTCGTGTAGAGGTTCTGCGCAGCTATGTTGGATGACCTCACCTCCAGGTGAAGAGCAGTGTGTCCCTGCGATCTGAGATCGCCAAGCACATCACGGAGCATTAATGATGCTATTCCCTTGCGCCTGTAAAGGCTGTGTACAGCCAGATTCATTATGTGGCACTCATCCGATATCTGGCGCACGCATATGTATCCTGCAATGGTTTTCCCAACCTCAGCAGCCCTGCATATCGCATAACGGTTATACAGTTCACTCAGAAAAGACGCCTCTGACCATGGTGCAGTGAAAGACGATTTTTCTATATTGAGCACCTGTGGCAGGTCTTCCTGAGTCATTGGGCGAATACATAATTTATACATCTACACCTTCCCTGCGTCAAACTTAACCTCTGCCTCTGACTTCCTGAGATACCTCGGCATAATATCAGCTGCCTCATGCAGCTCTCCGCGGCTTGCGCTGACTATTCCCAGATAACCCACATTTGCAGGAGAAGGCGACATCTTCTGAGGCGGAGCAAAAAGCGCCAGACTGCCGAGCCTCCCGATAATTATATCCCTGCACAAATCCGCAGCCTCTCCAATGAATACAGTCGGCTGATCAATGGCTGAAAGGAGGTCCTCTATCTTTTGCGCCTTCTCAGGCATTGCAGGCTCGAATCCCTGCGCGCCCCATCTGTATATTCCTGCATAAACTTCTTTCCTGCGGGCATCAAAAAGCGGACATACCTGATGCGCGCTGAACGGCAAATTCCAGGCAAGCGCTTCTAGTGAAGAGACAGCTGCAATCGGCTTGCCTGTTGAAAACGCCAGCCCCTTTACAGTGCTCAGGCCTACCCTCAGTCCGGTAAATGATCCAGGGCCTGCTGATACGCTGAACAGGTCCATATCTCCAATACTGAGTCCTGCCCGGTGCAGCAGGAAGTCAATGGCAGGCATAAGACCCTCTGAGTGAGTTGTCCTGACATTAATCCTTAACTCTGCCACCAGTCTGTTATCTTCAACAATGGCAGCTCCGCCGAGCATTGTGGAGGTTTCCACAGCAAGACATTTCATTTTGCGCTCCTGTTGTATTGCGTTTTAAAAAGCCTCATCAAGATCGCTGACCCGGCAAGGCATACCAAAGCAAATAGCCCAAGAGAATTTACTGCTCCTGTATAATGGGCGCTCAAACCTATTATCGAATTGCCTATCGGAGCGAGCCCCAGAAAGACCAGTGTGTAAAGGCTCATCACTCTGCCCCGCAATGAATCCGCCACTTTTTGCTGTATAAAGCTGTTGGCTGTTGCAAGAAAGCTTACTATGCCGCATCCTGCTATAAATACGAGCGCCATACTCGCATACTGGTTGCGTGAAAACGCCAGCGCCACAAGCGCTGATGAAAACATAACCGCAGTAGCCGGCATGAATATATCTTTTCTCTTTACCTCGCCTTTAACAGCTATTGTAACAGCAGCGATAAAAGAGCCCGCGCCTCCTGCTGCCACCAAGGCGCTGTAAGTGTCAGACCCGCCGCCAAGTGTCTCTACAGCGACCACAGGAAGAAGAGCGGCATATGGTATGCCGAAGAGGCTGAACACAGCTATCAGCGATAGTATATAAAATATATCCTTCTCTTTGGCCACAAATCTCCAGCCCTCTGCAATGCCCTTGAACATTCCTCCATGCCGGGAGTCATTTGAAATGCCTCTTGCCTTTACTGCAAACAGGGCAGCAACAACAGGCACAAAACTTATGGCATTAATAAAGAAACATGCTGGTATGCCTATGCTTGCTATTATTACACCTGCAATAGCAGGCCCTACTATTCTGGCGCCGTTGAATGCCGCTGAATTCAGTGCTATGGCATTTGTTATGTCAGCCCTGCCCACAAGATCGAACATAAAGGCCTGTCTGGCAGGCACATCAAATGCGTTCACAGTGCCGAGAAAGAGAGCTGCCAGTGCTATGTGCCAGAACTTCACGGTTCCAGCCTCTGTTAGCAGTCCGAGCAAAAGCGCCGGTATTATCGAGAGAATCTGGGTTGTAATGATGATATTCCTTTTTGGGTAAATGTCCGCCACATGCCCGCCCAGCAGAGAAAACGCCAGTATGGGCAGCGAGGCCAGTGATGCCACAATACCGAGATAAAGAGCCGATTTTGTCAGGGAATAGACAAGCCAGCTCTGCACCACGCTCTGCATCCATGTGCCTGAGAGAGATATGACCTGGCCTGTCCAGAAGAGCCTGAAATCCCTGTAGTAGAGGGCTGAAAACTTATAAGCATCTGCCATCTGCTATAATAACAATTATTTCACACATCTTACTGCATACACATTATCTGGACAGGAGGCAGGTTGAAAACAGCAGCAGTCCTAATAACCCTAATACTCCTGATCTTTTCGGTTTCATCTATTGATGCGCAGCCTGCTGCAAAGATAAAGGTCATCGCAACCATTCATCCCCTTGCAGACATTATCAGGAACATAGGATCAGACAGGGTAGAGGTAATAACTCTCCTTCCGGCAGGTGCTTCCCCGCATATATTCGAACCCACTCCGGGAATTATGAGTGAGATACAGCAGGCAAAAGGCTTTTTCAAAATCGGGGCAGACCTTGAGCTATGGGCAGACAAGATAATAAAAGCAGCCGGCAAAAAAGACCTTAGAGTTGTCGACCTGTCAGAGGGGATGCCGCTGATATACGCATCACATAGTCACGATGCAGAACACAAGCATTCAAAAAACCGGAAGCACCCTGACCCGCACTATTGGCTCGACCCTGTGCTCTGTTCCATGATGGTTGATAAAATAGCAGCAACCCTTTCTCAAATTGATCCGGCTTCAAAGACACAATACGCCAAAAATGCTGCTGCCTACAAAAAAGAACTCGACATGTTGCATAGAGATATATCAGAAAAGACAGCAGGCTTCACAAACCGCGGGTATGTAACATTTCATTCTGCATGGGCATATTTTTCTCACCGATACAATCTTGACATTCTGGGAGTTATAGAAGAAGCACCCGGCAGAGAGCCATCTCCAAAAAACGTCTCTAATATAATCACCAGACTCAAAAAGAGCAGGGCAAAGGTCGTATTTGCCGAACCACAGTTCAATCCAAAGATAGCTGAAGCAATAGCTGCCGAGGCCGGCGCAAAAGTGGTGCTCCTCGATCCGATAGGATCTCCGCAAAACAGCGATACATCAACATATCTGAAGCTCATGAGGTACAATACCGCGCAGATGCAGCGGGCGATGAAATGAACTCAATAGCTATTGAAAACCTGAGCGTAATCCTCAACAACACGAAAGTGCTCAGCAATATTACCCTGTCGCTTGAAAGCGGAAAATTCCTCGGCATAGTCGGCCCAAACGGCTGCGGCAAAACCACTTTACTGAGGACGTTGATAGGAAGCATCAGACCAACAACAGGCAACGTATCGGTCTGCGGCATGACTCCGTATGAGGCTGTGAGAAAAAACCTGCTGGGCTATCTGCCTCAGACGCAGAATATCATAAGCAATTTTCCGGCAAGGGCAGTTGATGTGGTGCTTATGGGTCTATACCACGAGCTGGGAATGCTGCGATGGCCGTCAATCAAACACAGGCACCGGGCATATGAAGCGCTCGCCACGCTCGGCATGTCAGGCCTTGAAGAAGCTTCGTTTTCCAGACTCTCCGGCGGACAGCAGCAGAGGGTGTCCATTGCCAGAGCGCTTATCAACAAGCCATGCCTGCTGCTGCTGGATGAGCCGAACACAGGCATAGACATGCTCGGGCAAAATGATTTTTACCAGCTTCTGAAAGAGCTCCAGCGCAGCATGGGGCTCTCGATCATAATGGTATCTCACGATATAGGAGCCATCACATCATATGTGGATGAGATCGCCTGTTTGAACAAAACACTACACTACCACGGACATCCTGTTGGAGCGCTTGAAGAGTCGGTGCTCAAAAAACTCTACGGCAGGGATGTTGATATAATGACGCACAGCGAGTGCTGCCATACATGCCAGAGGCTGAAGCATGACTGAATATATGAACATGATAAGCGAAGCCCTTTCAATGGGATTTATACAGAGGGCGCTTGTTTCTGGCGTGATGCTCGGCATATTTTCAGGCATAATCTCTGTCTTTATAGTGCTCAGACGCATATCCTTTCTCGGGTCAGGCATATCGCATGCTGCGTTCGGAGGAGTTGCCATAGGCTTTATGACAGGCATCAACCCCATTCTCACTGCACTGGGATACTCCATCGCAACAGCCATAGGCATAGAACACATCAGTTCGAAAGGCAGGTTATCAGAAGACACTGCCATCGGCATATTTTTTTCATCATCCATGGCGCTTGGCATAGTGCTGATCGGACTTTCAGCTTCATACAATATTGACCTGTACGGATACCTCTTCGGCAGCATACTCGCAATAACCGAATCCGACATGACTGTTGCGATAGCAGTAACACTTGTCCTCACAACAGTCGTTATTTTGATAACAAAAGAGCTGCACTTCATAACATTCAACGAAGAGCTTGCCTATGCAAGCGGCATAAGGGTAAGACTAATTAAATTCATATTCATAATCTGCATGGCCATCGCCATTGTTACAGGGATAAAGCTTGTTGGAATAATCCTGGTATCTGCTCTTCTTGTAATACCTGGCGCTGCTGCGAACCTGCTGACAAACAGCCTGTTCAGGATGATACTGGTGTCTTCGCTGATAACGCTCTTTTCGGTAGTCTCGGGCATAGTTGTCTCGTACCTGCTCAACCTCGCCCCTGGCGGATCGATCGTACTCATAATGGCGCTCTGCTTTTTAACGGCATATTTGTTCAGAAAAAACAGCTGATATGAAAGACATGTGCCCTTGGTGTTAAGAGTTGCATTTTAGTTTCAATAGTTGTATATTGAATAAAAATAATCCATTATATTTTAGAAAGGAGGTGTACTATGAAGAAACTGATGTTGCTCGTTCTCGCGGTTGTACTGATGTTCGCATTCGGCTGCGCAACAAAGGACTATGTAAAACAGGAGATTACTCCCCTCGTAGACAGAATAAGCAAGCTCGAGGCAAAGAACTCTGCCCTGGAGGCAAGGGTTGCTGCACTTGAGAGCAAGGGTTCTGTATCAGCTGCTGATCTTAATGCCGCTAAGAAAGACGCTGCTGACGCAAAGGCTGCTGCACTTGATGCAAAGAAGTGCTGCAGTGCTAATGATGCTGCTCTTAATGACGCTGTAAAACGCGCTGAAGCTGCTGCTGCAAGGGCTGAAGCTGCACTTGGCAAGGCTGAGTCCGCTTCAGACAAAGCCAAAAAAGCATTTGAATTACACCAGAAGAAATAATTACTGAACAACTTAAAATAAAGAGAGGGCGTTCGCTGTAGCGAACGCCCTCTCTTTATTTTCATCTCTTTATTCCTTACTCTGTTATATCTACCGGATATCCGCTTTTATGCTCAACCGCATCATAAAGCTTGTCAGTGCTTATTCTGTCGAGCAGATTCTTCTGCTTGAGCTGCCCGATGGCAGCGCTCAAATAATTGAAGCCCTGAAGATGGTCATCATCATGAACTGAAACATATACGCGACCAAAACGCTGTCCAACCTTTACAGGCTGCTGGATGATAAAAACCTGAGTGCCTATCGGCACAATTCTGAACAACTGGGGAATATGTTCCGGATAGAGCCTTATACATCCGTGGCTAACCCGCCTGCCCACACCATACGGCCTGTGAGTGCCATGAACAAGCACTGTTGATGAAGAAAGCCTCATCGCATGAGTGCCCAGAGGATTCTCAGGACCTGGGGGCACCACCTTCGGCAGTTCAGGTCTCTCCTTCTGAACGGAAGGCGGCACATACCAGCTGGGGTTGACGGTTTTGTGAGTAACCTTGAAAACGCCGACAGGAGTATTGGCAAGCTCTGTGCCTATACCTATCGGAAACGTGCTCACATATCTGGATTTGCCTTTGCTGAAAAAATAGTAGAGCCGCATTTCAGAAAGGTTTATAACTATCGAATTCTTCTTCTCATCAGGCAGTATGAATGATGTTGGTATAAAAACCTCTGCCCCGCTGCCGGGCAGAAACTCATCCAGAGATGGATTGGCAGCGTGTATGGCATTAAATCCTATGCCGTACTTTCTGGCTATCTCTATAAGAGACTCCCTGTCCGCCACAACATGGTTCTGGTCCATTCCAACAACTGATTCCTCGCTGCTGAACGCGTATGTTTGCGCAAACAAAGGGCTGCACAAGAGTAAAAATGTGATAAAAACCGTAAAAAAAACCGCTGCGTATTTGAATAAAAGTTTTGTCATTATCTTTGATAATAACGGAGTGTCTGATCTTCAATCAAGGCGTTGACAAAAACATGTGCTCTAGTGTTAAATATACTTTCTCTTGGGCGGATAGCTCAGCTGGGAGAGCGCAGCCCTTACAAGGCTGATGTCACAGGTTCGATCCCTGTTCCGCCTACCATTCTTACTTACCGCTTGTGGGGCGGTAGTTCAGCTGGTTAGAACGCCGGCCTGTCACGCCGGAGGTCGCGGGTTCGAGCCCCGTCCGCCCCGCCATTTTCACCTCGTTTTTTTAATTACACAGGTCAAAAAGTAACGGAAATAAAACTATGACCAGTCGCCTTCAATGTATGTCTTTTCGATCTTGACTGCGCAGACCTTGTATTCAGGAGTGCCTGTTACCGGGTCTCTAAAGCCTGATGTGAGCATATTGGTGAGTGCTTCAGGATGATGGAATGTAAGAAACACATTGCCTGCCTGAGAACGGCTGGTAACCTTTGCCTTTACCTTTATCTGTCCCCTGCGTGATGCAACATTCACCCAGTCGCCGTTAAGCACTCCAAGTTCTGCTGCATCCTCATGGCTTATCTCCAGCAGCTCTTCAGGCACAAGCTCTAAAATGCCTCTGCATCTTCTTGTCATCGAACCGTTGTTGTAGTGCTCCCTTACTCTGCCCGTTACGAGCACAAACGGATACTCATTATCCGGATTCTCTCCGGAGCCTGAATGGTCAAGCGGCATAAACTGGGCCAGGCCGCCAGGCCTTGAGAATATGTCAGTGTATAGAGTGGATGTGCCTGGATGATCTTTTGTTGGACACGGCCACTGAAGCCCCATCTCATCAATTCTTTTATAATCGATGCCGCCGTAATTAGGCACAAGGGAAGCTATCTCATCCATTATCTCTGACGGATGGCTGTAGCTCATTTCATAGCCCATCCTGGATGAGAGTTCGCATATAACCTGTCAGTCTGCCATACCGCATAGAGGCTCTATAGCCTTGCGCACACGCTGCACCCTGCGCTCCCCGTTTGTAAAAGTGCCGTCCTTTTCCGCAAAGCTCGCGCCCGGAAGCACAACATCAGCAAACCTGGTCGTCTCTGTATGGAATATATCCTGCACAACAAGAAACTCTACAGACTCAAGAGCCTTCCATACATGATTGAGGTTCGGGTCTGTCTGCGCTATGTCATAGCCGAGCACATAGAGGCCCTTGAAGTTTCCCTTTGTGCATTCATCCAGCATCTCGACGGATTTAAGGCCGGGCTTGTCTTTTATTTGCACGCCCCATGCCTTCTCGAATTTTTCCCTGGCCTTTGCATCCATCACTGACTGATAACCAGGCAGTGATGAAGGATACGGCCCAAGATCTGACGCGCCCTGCACATTGTTCTGCCCCCTCAGTGCCATTATGCCTGTTGAGGGCCTGCCTATCTGTCCGCAAGCGAGCGCAAGATTTGCTATTGCTATTGCGTTTTCAGTGCCTGTTTTATGTTCAGTCACGCCGAGGCCGTAGACTATCATCGCCTTGTCAGCATGGGAATAGAGCCTTGCTGCCTCAACAACACTGTCCCACGACACGCCTGTGATCTTTTCGACCACATCAGGCCCGTACTCAGCAACTTTTTTCTTGAGTTCTTCAATGCCTTCTGTTCTTTTTGTGATGAATGATTTATCTTCCCATCCATTCTGGAATATCGCATTGAGCATACCGTTTAAAAGCGCAATGTTGCTGCCGGGTTTGAGATTAAGCCATACGTCAGCGCGTTTTGCCATCCATGTCTTTCTAGGATCGCCCACTATAAGCTTTGCGCCGTTTCTGAGTGCCTTTTTGAGCCAGAGAGAAACAATCGGATGTCCTTCAGTAGGATTTGAGCCAAACAGGAACAGTGTGTCGATATCAGGCATCTGATCGAGAGAATTGGTTGCTGCTCCTGCACCGAGGCTGGTGGCCAGACCGGCCACAGTTGGAGCGTGTCAGACCCGCGCGCAGTTGTCCACATTATTGGACCCAACCGCGCATCTCACCCACTTGGCCAGCAGATAATTCTCTTCATTAGTGCAGCGGGCTGATGAAAACGCGCCCACCTTTTCAGGCCCGTATTTTTCGATAAGACTTTTGAATCTTGTTGAGACAAGATCGAGAGCCTCATCCCATGATGCCTCGTGAAACACACCATTCTTTTTTATGAGAGGAGTCTTTATGCGGTCAGGGCTGTGTATGAACTCATATCCGTACCTGCCCTTTATGCAGAGGTTGCCCCTGTTTACAGGCGCATCAAGTGCTGATGTCACCTTAACCACTTTGTTGTCTTTTACATTCAGATAAAAATTGCAGCCTGTGCCGCAGTATGAGCATGTGGTCTTGACCTTTTTCATTTCATGGTCGCGGCCGAGTCCCCTGCCCCTTTTGTCAGTGAGCGCCCCTGTCGGACATGTGGATACGCACTGGCCGCAGAACTCACAGTTATCGAGCGTGCGCGGTTTGCTGAAGGCAGTGTCAGGCATTGCCCTGAATCCCCTGCCAGTAATGTCTATTGTGCCTGCCATCACCACCTCATTGCATATCCTTGTGCATCTGCCGCAGAGTATGCATTTGTTGGGCTCATAGGTGATGAATGGATTGTCCTCTCTCTTTGGCAGATCCCACTTTTCGCCTTTGTACAGATCACCGTCCGCATCATATTCATATGCGAGGTCTTGAAGGGTGCAGCTGCCGGTCTGCTCGCACTTCATGCAGTCATTGGGATGGTTTGAAAGTATGAGCGAAAGGGTTGTTCTGCGCAGCTGCCTCAGCGCCGGACTCTCTGTGGTTATCTCCATGCCTTCCTGCACAGGAGTGGTGCATGATGCAAGCGGCCTCGCCATGCCCTTGATCTCCACAAGGCAGAGCCTGCATCCGCCATATGGTTCGAGCCGTTCATCATGGCAAAGAGTTGGTATGCGAATGCCTGCTGTCCGGCAGACCTCAAGTATAGTTCTGCCAGGCTCCACTGTCATGGGTTCGCCATTTATAGTAACCCTAACTCTCAAAGACAACCTCCGCAACCTGCCCTGCCTGCCCTGTTTGAACAGTAATATTACTATATCAATTGGCGCAGAGCATATTCAAATATGAATTAACAAAAAGCAGGCGGGTTTATTCTGTTTTTTGATTTTACTTTAATACAACTGCGCCATGCCGCAGCACCATTATGCTGCTGCCTGATACATCCACTATTGTCGACGGCAGGCCGCCAGGAGCTGCGCCTGCATCAATAATCATATCCAGCGCTTCTCCAAAATAACTGAGCACATCAGCAGCA
Organism: Nitrospiraceae bacterium; assembly: GCA_021371915.1. GTDB lineage: Bacteria > Nitrospirota > Thermodesulfovibrionia > Thermodesulfovibrionales > Dissulfurispiraceae > JAFGXL01. The sequence goes on along the minus strand of JAJFVG010000061.1, from coordinate 35,935 downwards.
GTAACCGAAGGAGGCATGTCCGACATGTTGGCGCTTGTGGCGGTTATCGGCAGGCCCGAAACTGCGCTAAGATCAAACGCAAAGGACTTGCCTGCCATACGCGCAGCCACCTTGCCCTTGTATACAAGCGAATCATTCAGGCCCTGGGCTGCGTCGAACAGTATTGTGAGAGGGCCTGGCCAGTATTTACTGGCAAGGCTCCGCGCCTCCGGCGGAATATGTTGCGTTAAAAGATACAACTGTTCCATGCTGCCGATTATAATCGGAAAGGACTTTTCAGACGGCCTGTTTTTAATGGTGTAGAGTCTGTTGAGAGCAGCAGGATCATCATACCTGACAGCAAGGCAATAAAACGTCTCTGTCGGGCATGCCACCACTCCGCCGCCCTTGATAACAGCAGCGGCCCTGGATACGGCATCAGCATAGTTGTCAACAGTGACCTTCAGTATCATAAATCCATTATATCATCTTGCTTCTGATGCGGCACGCACAAAGCGGTTATCGATTCAGTGCAAAGTGAGCGTTTACAAAAATAGAACCTTTGTTGACTTTTATGATTTTTTTGTTGACAAATGGTATTCAATCAAATACGATTTAAACATGAAGGAGTTAACGGGTGCTTAAAGGCCTCTTCTCTTCATCCATCAGGGCTGATGTGCTGGCCCTTCTGCTTAATAGTCCTGAAGAAAAATTCTATGTCCGTGAAATTGCCAAGCTCCTCCGCAAAAACCCATCAGGAGTCAAGCGCGAGCTCGACAAGCTCGAAGAGATGGGACTGGTTGTGAGTGAGAGGGTGGCAAATTTGAGATACTTTCAGGCAAGCAAGGCCTCGCCGCTTTTTTCTGAGCTCAAGGACCTTATCGCAAAATCCCTCGGCCTGCCCGGAGCCCTCAAGAGCCTTCTCCGCGTAAACAACATCAAGACCGCCTTTATCTACGGTCCATATGCAGAGGATGAAAAAACTCCAACAGTAGATCTTGTACTGATAGGCCCGTCAACTCCGGCTCTGCTCATGGGACTTCAGAATATAGAGAAGAAGTTCGGAAAGAAAATGAACTGCCTTGTTATTGATGAGAACGACTACAAAAACAAAAAAAGAAAAGATACCAGCCTCAAGCGCATACTCTCGAGCAAGCGGATTCCGCTTTTGGGACGCGTTTAGGCTAAAGATTTCCCCGGATCAAACGATTACTAAGGGGAAAAAAGGAGGTGAAGAAAATGGCGACAAAAAAGGCTCCTGCTAAGAAGGCTGCTCCGAAGAAGGCTGCTGCTAAGAAGACAGCAAAGAAGAAATAAGGTAATACGTCGTAGAGGTGTTAATGAGGGGATACCCGTCCGGCTGTTCAAGCTGGATACTTTGAAAGAGTTAAGGGTATTCCCTATTTTTTTATTATCTTGCTGCTACAGCAGCTACCGGATGGATGTAATGGCGGGACTCGGGTTCAGACACTAGTCTGTATGAATCAGGAGATGCGAGCAGTTTTTTCAGAAATCTTGTGTTAGCCGTATGTCCTGACTTCTCCAGCATCAGATGACCCTGTATCGGATGTCCGATCAGTGAAAGATCACCAATCGAATCGAGTATCTTGTGTCGAACGAACTCATCATTGAACCTGAGGCCGCTCTTGTTGAGTATGCCTTCGTCACCGACTATCACAGCATTATCAAGCGAGCCGCCCTTTGCAAATCCATTGGCCTTGAGCGCTTCAACATCATTGAGAAAACCGAATGTGCGTGCAGGCGCAATTTCTCTGGCAAATGCAGCCTCGTCAATATCAACTGTAAGCTCCTGATGCCTCAAATAGGCGTGGTTGAAGCTTATGTAATATGATATCTTCCTGCCTTCATAGGGCAGAGCCACCACCCTTGAATGAGCATCTTCATAAACAACAGGCTTGAGTATCTGGATAAAGGTCTTGCTCTTTGCCTGTTTGGCAATGCCAGCCTCAAGTATTATGCCCACAAGTTCTGTAGCGCTTCCGTCCAATATAGGCACCTCAGGCCCGTTGATCTCTATCAATATGTTATCTATGCCGAGGCCGGCGAGCGCTGACATAAGGTGTTCGATTGTCCTCACCTTTATGCTGTCAAATCCTATGGTTGTTGCAAAAGCAGTATCAACGACAGATGCGACATTGGCCCTTATGAGCGCGCCCTTGTCGGTCCTGTAGAAGACCACTCCCGTATCCCGCGCAGCAGGTTTCAGCCTTACTGTTGCGTATCTGCCGGTATGCAGACCTATGCCGCTGAAGGAAACTTCTCTCTTTATTGTTCTTTGGAGTCTCATAATATGGCAGCTTATAAGCAAATAGCGTGCCATATTATTTATCCTTGAATTTCAATCTGTTGAGCTATAGCGCCATGTGTACAAATTGCGACCATGAGGCCGTCCTGCCACACATAAACAGTGCATTATCTGCGGTTTTTTATCTCACCGCCAACAACAAGCTCTGGAATGCGAAGGGTGGGCATTGCATCTGAAACAGGCACCCCCTGACCGTCCTTTCCGCATGTGCCAATTGAAAAACCGAGATCAGACGCAACCATATCAATAGACATCAGCACGTCAGGGCCATTTCCTACAAGTGTTGCTCCACGTACAGGCGCGCTGATCGAACCATTCTGAATAAGATAGCCCTCCTGCACCTCGAACACAAAATCTCCATTGACTGTATTTACCTGGCCGCCTCCCATTTTTTTCACAAACAGTCCATGCTGCACAGACTTGACAACATCCTGCGGCAAGGAATCCCCAGGCGCTATGTATGTGTTAGTCATGCGCGGTATCGGCCGGTGATGGAATGATTCGCGCCTGCCATTGCCCGTAGGCCTGGTCGCATCAAGAGAAGAAGTGAGCCTGTCATGCATATATCCCTTGAGCACTCCTTTTTCAACAAGCACCTTTTTCTGGGCTTCAATACCTTCATCGTCATAACAGAATGAACCGCGCGCCTTTGCTATGGTCGCATCATCGATAACAGTAATCAGTCCCGATGCCACCTGCTGTCCGAGTTTGCCTGAATATACTGACAGCCCTGCCCTGGCAAGATCAGCCTCAAGCCCGTGGCCTATGGCTTCGTGTATCATTGTGCCGCCTGCGTCAGAAGATATAACAACAGGCATCCTGCCTCCTGGAGCCCTCTCAGCACTCAGCATCATGACAGCTCTTTTAGCTGCTGCTTCAGCCATATTCTCGATGCTATGCTCCTCAAAAAGCTCAAACCCTGTAAGACCTCCGGCGGTTTCATATCCGGTCTGTATCACCTCTGCGTCAGAAGCAACAGCATGAACAAGACCAAGCACATACACGCGGGCATCTTCACAAAATGTGCCGTCAGAAGATGCGATGAGAACATTTTGTCTCATATCGCGGCACGAAACAGAGACCTGCCGTATTCTGCTGTCTATCTTTCGCGCAGCAGTGTCAGCAGCTTTTACAAGTTTAATCTTGAATGATGCAGGAACTGATGCAGGATCAACCTTGATATCCGCCTGTTTGGATGGCCTGGACTTTATCAATGCCATCGGCTCCCTGCTGCCTTCAGCAGCTGCCCTGCTAACAGTGCCGGCGATATCCATGAGCACGGCTTCTGAAAAATCATTTGTGTATGCATAGGCTGTCCTGCCTGAGTGGATAACCCTTATGCCGGCTCCGGCAACCGTGCCTGATGTAACCTTCTCTATAATGCTGTCCTCAAGCTGCACAGCAGTGGAGCTGCGCCTTTCAACAAACACGTCGGCAAAATCACCGCCATTTGAAAGCGCTTTTTTGAGCAGCCTGGCCAGCACATCTTCGTGTATCAAAACACCCTCCTGTAGAATCAACCGCATATTATGTAGTTATAACACAAATGAAGGCAGGTGGTTTGATTTCGGAAGCTTATCACGGATAACTGTTACTCAGTCGGGAGTCGAAGCGGGAGACTGAGGCTTTATATTTGAGTATTACTTTTAAGTTTATTTATCTTCAACGCTTGCTACAAGGTAGTTTAGAAGCTTCAGAAATCAAATCACCTGCCTTTATTAATCATCTGCCTTCCATATTTTTGTTTCATGCTAAAATAACGCATGTCAATTGCACTAATAAGCGGAAGCGGACTATATGAGATCGAGGGCCTGAAGGTTGAGAGTGAAGCATCAGTTGCCACACCCTATGGAACCCCATCCGCCCCATACAAAAAGGGAATCATAGACAACACCTCTCTGGTATTTCTGCCCAGACACGGTACGGCTCACAGCATTCCTCCGCACAAGGTCAACTACAGGGCAAACATATGGGGTTTAAAATCACTCGGCATAGACAGAATCATAGCTGTTACTGCTGTGGGCAGCATTGATCCTGACATCAAACCCAGCTCCATATTGATCCCAGACCAGATAATAGACACCACATACGGCGCAAGGGAATCCACATTTTATGACAGCGGCAAAGTCGTGCATGTTGACTTCACTGATCCGTACTGCAGCGAGATGAGAGCGCACCTTATATCCGCTGCTGAAAAATCCGATATAAATATATATGACAGCGGCACATACATTTGCGTAAATGGACCCCGCCTCGAAACAGCCATGGAGATAGAATTTTTCAGAAGGATCGGGGCGGATGTTGTCGGCATGACAGCAATGCCCGAGGCTGTGCTTGCAAGAGAGCTGGAGATATGCTACTGCGGCATATGCATCGTGACTAATTTTGCCGCGGGCATCACAAAGGAGCGGCTCACCACATCTGAAGTGATAGAGACCATGCGTTCTTCAACAGACAAGGTCAGAAAACTCATCAAAACAGTCATTGGACAGATACCCGGCCAGCGGACCTGCGGATGCAAGGACGCGCTCAAGGACTCATCCCTCTGAGTTGCATCCGGCTGTAATTTCAGCCAGGTTTCTTGACACCCGCGCAATACTGCAATTAAAATATCCCTTTAAATCTTTCCGGAGGACAGATGTCAGGACATTCCAAATGGTCGCAGATCAAACATAAAAAAGCCCACACAGACGCAAAAAGAGGCAAGGCCTTCACAAAAATAGTCAAGGAGATCGCTGTTGCTGCAAGGTGCGGCGGCGGAGATCCAGGCGGCAATCCGAGGCTTCGCACTGCTCTTGAAAAAGCCAAGGAAGCAAACATGCCTTCTGATAATGTTAAGCGCGCGATAATGAAGGGAACAGGCGAACTGCCCGGCGCTGCTTATGAAGAGATAACATATGAGGGCTACGGACCCGGCGGTGCAGCGCTTCTTATACAGGCGCTCACTGACAATAAAAACCGCACTGTTTCTGAAGTGAGGCACATCCTCTCAAAGAATAACGGCAGCATGGGAGAAGCCGGCTGCGTGGCATGGATGTTCGAAAAGAAGGGCTACATACTTGTGGAAAAAAACAAGGCAGATGAAGAAACTTTAATGTCTCTTGTGCTCGATGCAGGCGCTGAAGACATGATTAATGATCCTGATGAAGACAGCTATGAGATCACAACCGCGCCAGAGTCGCTTGATGCTACTAAAGAAGCGCTTACAAAGTCCGGCATACCCTTCAGCATGGCAGAAGTCACCATGCTCCCTAAAAACTATGTTGCCCTCGAAGGCGCTGCCGCTGATCAGATGGTGCGCCTGATGGAAGCGCTTGAGGACAATGATGATGTACAGAACGTATACTCAAACTTCGATCTGCCCGAAGAGGCAGCGGTTTGATGATATTGTCCTGCTAAGGCCACAAGTCCATGCACATACATCAGGATGACTTTGTAAATTTTTTCAAGATCACCTTTAAACGCAAGTTTCTCGCCGGACTATTCATAACCATCCCCGGCGTTATAACCGCATTTGTGATCGTCGGTCTATTCAAGTTTGTGGACGGAATACTCGGCCCGTTCCTGGACTCCATAATAGGCAGGCACATAGCGGGCCTCGGCTTTATAGCGGCTGTAATATGCATATTTCTTATAGGCATCATTTCCACGAATGTGTTCGGCAAGAAAATGCTGAACATTGTGGAGCACGCATTCCAGAGGATTCCGGTATTCAAGAGCCTGTACAATGCGGTCAAACAGCTTATAGATGCTTTTTCCCCTGACAACAAAACATCTTTCAAGCAATTCGTAATAGTGGAATATCCGCGCAAGGGAGCCTATGCCTTCGGCTTTCTGACCAAGGAGTGCCAGGTAATTAAAAGCAGTTCATCAGAGTGCCTTAAAACTGTATACATACCGACAAACAACCTGTACCTTGGAGAGATCATCCTGCTGCCTGAAGAGAGCATCACATATACGGATATCAACATAGAGGACGGCATCAAGATAATCCTTTCGGGCGGCATAACAACGCCGGGACAGATTAAAGGCAGCACAACAATATCCGAATAATATTTATTCATTATGAAACCAACTACCATAATATTGGCAGCAGGAGCAGGAACCAGGATGAAGTCATCCGTTCCAAAGGTTTTGCATAAACTTATGGGCAAGCCGCTTATCGCACACGTTGTTGATGCTGCGCATGCCTTTGGCAGCAGCAAATGCATTGTCGTACTCGGCAAACATACACAGGCTGCAAAGGATATTCTAGGAACGAATCAGATAACCTATGCTCTGCAGGAAAAGCAGGACGGCACAGCCGGCGCATTAAGGGCAGCACTCCCGGCACTGAGAGGCTTCAACGGAGATGTTCTCATACTAAGCGGCGACACGCCGCTGGTCACTCCAGAGCTTCTTAAAAAATTCCTCAAGCAGCACAAGCAGAACAAGAAAGACCTCTCTGTTATGACATTCAATGCAGAGCCTCCGCACGCTTATGGCAGGATAATCCGTGAGTCAGGAAAGATCGCCAGGATTGTCGAAGACAAGGACGCATCTCCTGAAGAAAAGCAGATCAATGAAGTAAACAGCGGCATATACCTGATGAAATCATCCGTGCTCAAACTCCTGCGCAACATATCGTTGAACAAGGCAAAAGGGGAATACTACCTCACAGACATTGTAGCAATAGCGCTAAAAAAAGGTTTAAAGGCAGGAGCGCACATGCTCGGCAGCGAGACAGAGCTTACTGGCATAAACACCCGTGCAGAATTGCAGAGGGCTACACTGTTCATGAGGTACAGAATAACAGCAGACCTCATGCAGCAAGGCGTAACATTTATTGATGCATCTTCCGTATTCATAAGCAGTGAGGCAAAAATCGGGCAGGACACAATCATATATCCCAATGTGCATATCGAAGGCAAAACCATAATAGGCAAAGGATGCACCATATACCCCAACTCAAGAATAGCAGACAGCAGACTTGCTGACGGAGTTATCATAAAAGACTCCACACTGATCGAGTCCTCAGAGATTAAACAGGGCGCAGCAGTCGGCCCGTTCGCGCATCTTAGACCCGGCTCCGTGATAGGTGAATCCGCAAAAATCGGCAACTTTGTAGAGATAAAAAAATCAGTCGTGGGCAAAGGCTCAAAAGCATCCCACCTGACCTACATTGGAGATGCTGTTATCGGCAAAGACGTGAATATAGGAGCAGGCACCATAACGTGCAACTACGACGGTAAAAACAAGTTCAGGACAGAGATACAGGACAATGTTTTCATAGGAAGCGACACACAGCTTGTCGCACCTGTAAAGGTCGGCAGGAGAGCTTATGTGGGTGCAGGCTCCACAATAACCCATGATGTGCCTGCGGATGCGCTTGCCGTAAGCAGGACTCCGCAGAAGAACATAAGCGGATGGGTAAAAAAGAGAGCACCAAAAACAGAGAAAAAGGGGAAATAAAATGTGCGGCATCATTGGCTACATAGGCGCAAAAAACGCGATTCCCATTGTAATGGAAGGCCTCAAAAAACTCGAATACAGGGGATATGATTCCGCAGGCATAGCCTACTTCAACGGCAGCAGCCTTGAGGTAAAAAGATGCAAGGGCAAGATAAAAGAGCTCGACAACATTGTCAGCAGCATGAATATAACAAGCAACCTTGGCATAGGCCACACAAGATGGGCCACTCACGGCAAGCCCTCTACAGAAAACGCGCATCCCCACAGATCAAACAGCATTGTCATCGTCCATAACGGAATAATTGAAAACTATCTCGAACTGAAGCAGGAGCTGATAAACGAAGGTTATGCCTTCACCTCGGAGACAGACACAGAGGTGCTCTGCCACCTTATAAGCAAATTCCTGCCCGGCAATACACTTGAAGACGCAGCCAGAAATGCCGTCAAAAAGCTTAAGGGCGCCTACGCATTTGCAGCGATGGATGAAAACGCGCCGGACAAGATTGTGGCTGTCAGAAAAGAAAGCCCGCTAGTGATAGGCCTTGGAGAAGGCGAATACTTTCTCGCCTCGGATGTGCCGGCATTTCTGAACCACTCAAAAGAGGTAATCTTCCTGGACAACAACGAGATGGCTATCATGTACAGGGACGGCGTCATAGTTACAGACCTTGACGGCAGCCCCATACAGAAAGATGTTGTCACAATATCATGGAGCCCTTCCATGGCTGAAAAAGGCGGATACAAGCACTTCATGCTGAAGGAAATATACGAACAGCCCCGCGCAGTGGCTGACACGCTCATGGGCAGGATATATCCTGACAAGGGCGAGGTTGCACTCGATGAGTTCGGCCTTACGTCAGAAACAATAAAGAATGTCAAAAACATATTCATAGCCGCCTGCGGCACATCATACCACGCAGCGCTTGTGGCGAAATACATGATAGAGGCGATGGCAAGAGTGCCTGTTGATGTTGACCTTGCTTCTGAATTCAGATACAGAAACCCTCTGCTGTCTCCTGACACACTTTTCATATCCATAACGCAGTCCGGTGAGACTGCTGACACCCTTGCAGCAATGAGAGAGGCAAAGCGGCTCGGCGCAAAGGTGCTGACCATATGCAATGTGATAGGCAGCACAGCATCAAGAGAGTCTGACTATGTTTTTTATACGCACTCCGGACCGGAAATAGGAGTCGCATCCACAAAGGCCTTCACCACCCAGATAACAGCGCTCTATTTATTGGCAGTTGCCCTTGCATCTGCCAATAAGACCATATCAACCCAGAAGGCTTCCGAGCTGCTTACGGACTGCCTGGCACTGCCGGCGAAAATAGAGAAAACACTCGAACTGGATTCTGAGGTGCTGGCAATAGCCAAAGAGGTGCACAAGGCAAAAGACTTCCTTTATCTCGGTCGCGGCGTGGAATATCCGATCGCCCTTGAAGGAGCGCTCAAGATGAAAGAGATATCTTATATACATGCAGAGGGTTATCCGGCCGGAGAGATGAAGCACGGCCCGATCGCGCTTATAGACAGCGACGTGCCTGTTGTAGCGCTTGTCCCAGGCGGACAACTCTATGAAAAACTGCTTTCGAATATCGAAGAGGTTAAGAGCAGAGGCGGCATGATAATACCTGTAACCGCAGGAGACAAACCGCAGCTCAAAGAGGTCTCCAGCCGCACCATCACAACCGAATCGAGTAATGAATACCTCGATACCATATTGATGACAGTTCCACTTCAGCTGCTGTCATATCATGTGGCCGTGCTCAGGGGATGCGATGTTGACCAGCCCCGCAATCTGGCAAAAAGCGTAACCGTGGAGTAAGCAAGCCTGTGCCTGAGCAGGCTTGCCCTTTCGCATAATCTGATGCTTATGCTATACTAAATAACCAAATGGCAAAAGAAGTCCTATTAGACGACCTTAATCCACAGCAAAAAGAGGCGATCCTTCATTCGAAAGGGCCTCTGCTTGTGCTTGCAGGTGCGGGCAGCGGCAAGACGAGGGTAATAACCCACAAGTTCGCTTATCTGGCAAAAAAGAAAAAGACGGAAGCAGATTCGATATTCACAGTCACGTTCACCAACAAGGCTGCCAACGAAATGAAGACGAGGATATCCTCTCTCATAGGGGACGGCATGAGGTCTTCATGGATAGGCACATTCCATTCGCAGTGCAACAAGATACTCCGCAAAGAGATCAAGGCTCTGGGCTACAAGCCTGACTTTACAATATACGATGATGATGACCAGTGCGGTCTGATACGCCACATACTGCGCGAGTTCAAAATATACGAAGCGCTTTACAAGGGCGTTGTGGCAAGAATAAGCAACCTGAAGTCTTCACTCGTGTCTCCTGAGCAGTTTCTGTCAGAGGGCGATGGATACAGCTTTGACGAAAAGCTGGGCCGCGTATATCTCAAATATACCGACGACCTGAAAAAGTGCAATGCTCTCGACTTCGACGATCTGATCACATTGTCTGTAAAGCTCTTTACCGAAAACCCCAAGATACTGGAAAAATACCAGGATGCATTTTCATACTTCCTTGTTGATGAGTTCCAGGATACCAATCAGGCTCAGTACAGGCTGATGCAGATACTTGCGTCAAAGGGCAAAAACATATGCGCTGTGGGAGATGACGACCAGAGCATATACGGATTCAGGGGCGCTGATGTGAGCAACATACTCAACTTCGAAAAAGACTTCCCGGACACTACTGTGATAAAACTCGAGCAGAACTACCGCTCCACACAGAATATACTTGATGCATCAGGCGCGGTAATAGCAAAGAACACAGCCCGCAAATCCAAGAGCCTCTGGACTGACCAGGGCGAAGGCGAAAAGGTCTCTTACTGCGTGCTCCAGAACGAGGACGAAGAAGCCAAATATGTGTCGCGGATAATAAAAGATTTCTACCTGAGGGGCAGCTTTGAATATAACAACTTTGCCATTCTTTACAGGACAAACATGCAGGCAAGGGCGCTCGAAGACTCACTCAGGAGTGAAGGCATTCCATACAATGTCATAAGCGGCATCAGCTTTTATCACCGCAAGGAGATCAAAGATGTTATCTCCTATATGCGCCTTATAAGCAACAACAGCGACAACGTGAGCCTGCGCAGGGTGATCAACAGCCCTTCCCGCGGCATCGGCGCCTCCACCCTTTCAAAGATAGAGCAGGAGGCAAAAAAGAACGGTATTAGTCTTTTTGATGCGATCGGCTCTATCGTAAAATCAGGCAACCTCCCTCAGTCCATGAAGGACAAGCTCTCCGAGTTCACAAAGATAGTAAAAAAGATCTCAGCAAAAACATACAAGAGCTCTTCCGAAATGCTCAAGGACATAATAGAATCCACAGGATACATTGACGAGCTTGAGGACGAACGCATACAGAACCTGCTCGAACTGGTCTCTTCAGCAGAGAACATATCAGTAAAAGACTTCATGGACAGGGTTTCTCTCGCATCGAACACAGACAACCTCTCTGACGGGCCTGCTGTGTCATTGATGACGCTGCACAGCGCAAAAGGTCTCGAATTCCCTGTGGTATTCATGGTAGGCATGGAAGAGGGAATACTGCCCTACTTCAAGGCCATGAAGAGTCCGCTTGAACTTCAGGAAGAAAGAAGGCTCTGCTATGTCGGCATGACGCGCGCCAGAAACATCCTGTGCCTCACTAGCGTAAAGAGAAGAAAGCTCTACTCCAGGGTTCAGGACCAGGAGCCGTCAAGATTCCTGCTCGACATACCAAAAGACTACTGCAAATGTATCGACAAAATTCAGAAAAAACCAGAGGCAGCTCTTGCCCCTGTCAAGCTGCAGCCGAAAAAACCAAAAGCCCTTTACGTTATAGGTTCCAGGGTAAAACACCCGTCCTGGGGTGTCGGCATAATAAGGGATTGCAGCGGAGACGGTGAAGACACCAAGGTAACGGTCAACTTCACCGGAGTCGGCATAAAACGGCTCTGCGCCAAATTCGCCAACCTCGAAAAGATATAGGGCCTGCTCATTATGAAAATAACAAAAGAAGAAGTGCGCAAGATCGGCAGCCTGTCACGGCTTCATCTTGATGAGGATGACACAGCTCTTTATGAAGATCAGCTGAACAGAATCCTTGACTATGTGGAACAGCTCGGCAGGCTTGATACAGAGGGCGTCGAACCCACTTCGCATGTTCTGCCGCTCAATAATGTGATGCGTGAGGATGTTGTCAGGGAATCCCTGTCCAGAGAGTCTGCGCTTGGAAATGCGCCTGATCATACTGACAAGTTCTACAGGGTCCCGAAAATAATAGAATAGGAAGGACAACGCACAAATGCTCAGATGTTTTCTCAGATCAAAAATTCACAGGGCAACAATAACCGAATCAAACCTCTCCTATGAAGGCAGCATAACCATAGACAGCGAACTTATAGAGCTGGCTAATATCCTGCCTTACGAGCAGGTGATGATAAGCAACCTCAATAATGGCGAGAGATTTGAAACATATGTCATACCCGGCAAAAGAGGCTCAAGAGAGATATGCCTTAACGGCCCGACAGCAAGAAAAGGCGTGGTTGGAGACACAGTAATAATCTTCTCTTACTGCTATCTTGATGACAAGTCAATAGCCGGCTTCAAACCTATAATCATAAAGGTTGATGAAAAGAACAATCCTGTTTAGCTGCATGGCATAAACCGGGGGATATGGAAATGATAGACAAATGGCTTACAGAAGTTAAGCAGGAGGCAGCGCCCAGAGACCTGGGCATGATCCTTGTGCATAACGGCATTGTTAGAGCCACATCAAAAGACGGCAGCGATGTGCGCGGCATTGATCTGTCTTACGACAAGCAGAAGCTGAACGAGCTTGTATCACAGTACCAGGCAAAAGACGGCATAGCAGCAGTAAAAGCCTGGATAAACGAAGGCTCGCTAAAGCCCGGCGACAACATAATGTATGTGCTTGTTGCAGGAAGGTTCAGAACAGATGTGCTGCCGGCATTTGAATCCCTCATATCCACCATCAAAAAAGAAGTTGTAAAAGAGCTGGAGTATTAATCCCTTCAGCTGCCAAACGAGAGCACCGCAGAGATAATCTCTTGCACAGCAGCCCTGGTTTCATCATTTTCCGGTTCAGCATAACTCAGCCTGGTTATAACAGGCACAGGACAGATGTTCCTTAGCACCTGCAAATTTGTATCCTCTGATATGTCGTATGCGCTGCCGGATGTGCTGTTGAGCACCACACCGACAACCCTCAGACCTTCTTCAAGCGCACACCTCACAGTGAGCATGGTGTGGTTTATTGTGCCAAGCCCAGCCCTGGCAACAATAAGGAGCGGCAGCTCAAGGTCTCCGGCAAGGTCGGAATAATAATATGCGCTCCTGTTTATGCCGGCGTTTGTGCCGCTGCATACAGGAACCATAAGCCCGCCTGCTCCCTCGACAACCATGAAATCATACGCCTTCGCAAGGGCTGCGTAGCTGTCAAGAATTCCGGCAGGCTCTACTATCCGTCCCTCGATCATTGATGCTGCATATGGAGACAGCGGTTTTTCGAACATGTACGGCACGATCAAATTGATATTATCCTGCATTTTAGCAGCAGCCTTTATTGCCGTTCCGTCAGCAGGCACAAGCGCAAAACCGCTCGGCTTGCACCCGGTCTCAACAGGCTTCATGCCTGCTGCCTTTATGCCTTTATTGACCAGGCTGCGCAGCAGCATGCAGGTGACAAAGGTCTTGCCAACCCCTGTGTCTGTGCCTGTTATAAAAACACCCTGCTTCATGTCAAAACATCCTTCCGTAAAAAATATTCATACAATCCTGCTGTCCAGACAGAATGTCTGTCCTGTTATACATGATGTTGTTGCTATGGTGTAGACAAACCTTGCAGCTTCCTGCGCTGATGAGAGTGTATGAAGCAGGCTGTCAGCTTTTGCTGCATCCATAGCCCCAGAATTACGCCTGCCCATTTCAGTATCCATATATCCGGGCAGCACAGCGTTCACTCTTATCCCTTTATCAGCAAGCTCTATTGCAGCTGTCTTCATAAAGCCCAGCAGCGCTGCTTTTGACGCACCGTATGCAGACTGTCCTGCCTTGCCCTTCAGTCCTGAATATGATGAAATGATGACTATATGGCCGCCATGCTTCATGTGCGGCACGCAGGCCCTGACTGTATTGAAAACACCCTTGAGGTTGATGTCCATTATCCTGTCCCAGTCAGCCTCTTTCTGCTTGATCATAAGGGCATCCTGAGTTATAGCGGCATTAGCTGCAACCATGCGTATGCTGCCCAAAAAATCAGCAGCAGCTTTTGCCATTGCATCAGCCTCTGGAGCAATGCTCACATCTGCCTTGAGCGCAACTGCCCTGTTGCTCATCTTCTCTGCCATAGCATTGGCAGTTGCAGCGGATGAGCGGTAGTTAAGCGCAAGGCTGTATCCATTGCTGAAAAACTCCTCAGCCAGGGCCATGCCCAAACCTCCGGCAGCCCCTGTTATAAGCGCTGTCCTGTTCGTTAAATCCATAGCATTCATGTTATAATTTCAAACCGCTTAAAGCAAGTTTCTGAAACATTGCGGCACTTTTCACGGAGGGCATATGGTCCGGTTTGAAGAACTCCAGATGGCGATCGCCGAGTCAGCAAGAAAACATCTACAGATACTGAGCATGCAGGTATTCATAGAGCAGTTTTCACTCGAGCGCGAAAGCAGGATAACCCTTACCCTGCCTGATATGGACACCCTGCCCTATCCGCTTACTGCTGTCGTGTCATTCAATTACGATGTCATACAGTCAGGCGCAACCATCTACAAGGACAACCTTGAAGAAAGAGAAGATGAGGAGGATGACAACTTCATAGAGATAAGCTTCTCTATAAAGCTGCCCATAATGCATGGCAATCCTGACCTCAGCAGCCTCACAAACGACATTCAGGAGGAGTTCCCTGACATAGAAGCCTTCCTGCTCGAAAAAAATATCACAGGCCCTGAAGAAGACATAACAGAGCACGAACTTTCATATTTCTATGAGATAGACATGGATGATGTCGAAGAGACAGAGCTATTTGACGAAATATTCAGCGAGCTGCGCGAGATAATGTCGCTTTCCCACGAAACAACCCGCAGGTATGTTGACAGGTCATGGTATGAGGAGCAGGATTGATTCCTTTTGACAGCATAACCCATGTGCTGCTCGACATGGACGGCACTCTGCTGGACAAATATTTTGATGACTACTTCTGGGAGCACCTTGTACCTGAAAAATACGCTGAGAAACATGACATCACCTTTGGCAGGGCAAAAGAACTGCTCATGTCAAAATACAAGGCCCACGAAGGCACTCTCAACTGGACGGACATAGACTTCTGGTCAAAAGAGCTCTCAATCGACATTCCCGCGCTCAAAGAGCAGATAAAGCATATGATAGAGGCGCACCCGCATGTGAAGGATTTTCTCAGGCTGCTCAAGATGAACAAAAAAAAGGTCTTCATGGTAACTAACGCACACTACAAGGTGCTTGAGATCAAACTCAGAGAGACTGCCATAGGCGAGTACTTTGACAACTGCATCACGTCATTCGAAATGGGATATCCAAAAGAGATGCAGGAATTCTGGCGCAAGGCAGAAGACCTTATAGGTTTTGACAAGCAGCGCACCATGTTCATTGATGACACTGTGGAGGTGCTGCGGGCAGCCAGGCAATACGGAATAAAACATCTTTATCTGAAAAACAGGCCCAACTCAAAAAAAGAGCCTGTGCTGAACAATGAATTTACTGCTGTTGACGACTTCAGCGAACTCTCCAGAATGCTGCCTGTGCAGGACAGATTCTAGACTACTCTAACCCAGCTCTTTTTTCAGCCAGTCCTCTATCTCTTTCGTTATCGGCAGCATGCCAAAAGCAGCCTTGCCACTGCCCTGCTCAACAGCTGCTATTAGAAGTTCGTCCGGGATCTCATCAACCCTCGCGAGGGTTTCAGCATAGCCTGCCGAGGTCTGGCGCATAAGAAAAAGACCGGGCTTGTCGCCAAGCGTGTCTATATAAAATACATACCCCTTTCTCTGGCTGTAAGTGGATTTACATGAATCCGGGTTGCCAAAAGCAGGTTTCATGCAGTCCGCAGGGGCAAGGTCCCATCTGATATTTTCTTTCACAAACTGCTCATTCTTGATCTCGTTGAAGCTCAGCACATTCTGAAACATTCAATATCTCCATTCAATGACAGGCTCAGGCATTGCCCGCAGCGCCGTCGAAATTGTTCTTTTTGTATATCTCTGCTGCTGTAATGCCCACATCCTCCAGCATCTCGAGGTTTGCCTCATGCACAGCCTTGTAAGAAACCCTGAGCATCTTTGACAGATCCTTTAGCGGCGTACCCTTGCCGTAATGCAGCTCAGCAATCATTATCTTGAGAGCGTCATCCTCAATAAACCGCCTCAGCTCAGGATCGTTCACATCCATAATGCTGCACGCCTCGCTGAAGCTGAGTCCGCCCTTAAGCCCTTCTCTTATCCTGCTTATTGCGGTTTCATATATTCTGTCTTCTTCCGGAGAGTAGTTTTTATAGTTTATGCCGGTCATATCGTCTCCTTTACGGCTCTTTATATTAATAATGTAACACACTTATCGAGCGATTGGATGAGAGCAATAGACTTATAAAAAACTCCTATTTGACCTGGGTCAGCCCAGCAGTGAAAGCGCCTTTTGATGCAGCTGCCGGTTGCCTGCTGCAAGCAGAGGGGTGCTCTTTTTCAGGTTGAGCTCAACAGACTCAACAGGCCTGCCCTCAGTATCTGTGACAATGCCGCCGGCCTCGCGCACAATAAGATAGCCAGCGCCGAAATCGAATGTCCTTGATGGAGCAGGCGACACAAACACGCTCACAGCTCCGTAGCCGACATACGAGATCGAAAGGGCTGTTGCGCCGAAGCATCTTGTGCGCCTTGCCTCTGAAAAGAGTTTGTGCAGCCTGGGGATATCCCTTCCAGGGTTCTGCGCCTCATAGCCGACCATATAGATAACATCATCCTGCTGTGCAGATATGCGCCTGCTGTTGAAGAAGGCTCCTGTTCCGCGCTCTGCCCAGAACTCATCTCCTGTAAGCAGATTTATCACATATCCGAGCCTTATACTCGAGACATTATCAGAGTCAGCAACAGCGATGGAAGTGCAGTAGAGCGGTATTCCGGTTATCGCGTTTTTGCTGCCATCAACAGGGTCTATAACAACCCTTTGGCCTCCGCCTTTAATCTCCATTGTGCCGAGTTCTTCAGAGATAATACTGAGCGGCATATTGAGCGATTCAAGAGAGCTGATGATTATGTCCTCAGCCTTTTTATCCACAGCAAAGGTCTTGTCTCCTCCTGCGCCCTTTGCAAGAGGTTCCTGTGAAAACGGCACGAGCCTCATGCTGCCTATCTCGCCAAAAAGCCTCTTGCCGATCTGTCTGAGTGAATTGATATCCATTTATGCGGACATTATACAGCACGCGTTCAACATTGACAATGACATACCTTCAGGATAATATAGACGATGATGAATGAAAAACAACTTAAGAACCTCGTAAAAAACAACATCAGACAGCTCAAACCGTATTCAGCAAAAGAGATCAAATGCAGCATTAAGCTGGATGGCAATGAAAGCCCTTACGCGCTTTCATCCGCATTCGTTAAAAAAGCCCTTTCCCTGCCCCTGAACAGATACCCTGATCCAGAAGCAAAAGCGCTCAGAAAAGAAATATCAAAAGACGCAGGCATAACTCCTGACATGATAATCTGCGGCAATGGTTCGGATGAGCTTATTAGCTGCCTGATAGCAACCTTTGGCGGACCTGTGCTCTATCCAGTGCCGACCTTCTCAATGTACAGCATCATCTCAAGGACGCTTGATGAAGAGTGCATAGGCATACCGCTCAATGCTGAATTCGATCTGGATGAGGACAAGATGCTCCAGGCCATAAAAAAATCCAGGCCAAAGCTTATATTCCTTAGCACTCCGAATAATCCCACTGGCAACTGTTTTTCTTCAGATGTGATACTAAAGATCATACGCGCATCAAAAGGCATTGTGGTTGTTGATGAGGCTTACCAGCCGTTTGCGAGTGACAGAGGTTTTATGCCTATGCTGAAAGACTTTCCGAATCTTGTCATTCTGCGCACACTCAGCAAGATCGGCTTTGCAGGCCTGCGCACAGGGTACGCAGCTGCCAGCCCTGTGATCATAAACGAGCTCAACAAGGTGCGGCTGCCTTACAACGTGAACTCACTTTCGCAGGCATCTGCTGTTGAAGGACTAAAACAAAAAAAAGAGATCAGGCTGAACATAAAGAAGATCGTATCAGAGCGCGAACGTTTATTTAACGGTTTATGCTCCATAAGCGGCATAGAGACATTCCCGTCTGAAGCCAACTTCATACTGTTCAAGACCAGATCAGCTGATGCTGTATACAGCAATCTGCTGAAGCGGGGCATACTGATAAAAAACCTCTCATCCTCGATAAAAGGATGCCTCAGGGTGACAGTCGGCACTGAAAAAGAGAACACCGCCTTTCTGAAAGCGCTGGGCATCATAACCAAAAATCAATCAGCAAAAAATAGACAGGAGGCATAATGAGAAAGGCTTCTTTTGAGAGAAAAACAAAGGAAACATCCATAACAATGGGCCTCAACCTGGACGGCTCAGGCGCCTGCGATGCCAATACATCCGTGCCATTCATGGATCACATGCTGAACCTGTTTGCGTTTCACGGTCTGTTCGACCTGAAGGTAAAGGCAAAAGGCGATATAGAGATTGATTACCACCACCTGATGGAAGACCTTGGCATAACATTCGGAGAGCTTATCAAAAAGGCGCTGGGTGACAAAAAAGGAATAAAGAGATACGGCCACGCATGCATACCCATGGACGAGAGCCTTGCTGAGGTCACACTGGACCTGAGCGGAAGGCCATACCTCATATACAAGGTGAAGCCCGCAAAGGGAAATCTGCGCGAACTGGAATCTTCGCTCTTTGAGGACTTCTTCAGATCCCTGAGCAACCATGCGATGATGAACCTGCATATAAACGTGAGGTATGGCCGTGACCTGCATCACATTTTTGAGGCTGTGTTCAAGGCCTTTGCAAAGGCCCTGATGAATGCGGTATCCATTGACCCGCGCATGAAGAAGCTGCCAACAACAAAAGGGAAGCTGTAGCCCGGCTAAAAGGGCAGCAGCTTCCCAATGCCTTTTATAACTTCCTGCACTGGTGATGTTATGGATCTGCCTGTTTCAGCTATCACCTTTTTCTGAAAGACTTCGCTCAAATTATTCTGAAGATTGTCCCATCTGCCCCATATATTGAAGTCCAGGTTGATCTCGCCATGCTTTTTTATCAGCTCTACAATCAAAGGCCCGGCAACTCCCATAAGCACATCGCCTTTTTCAATATCAAAACTCCTGAGTTTCAGTTTCGAAGGCGCTCTTACATATCCATTTTCCACAGCCACTGTTGAATCCATGCTCAACAATCCGCGCTTGATCTTTGACCTGCCCTGCATGTACGGTTTGAGCATATTTATATCAATGTCTTTAAAATGAACCAACCCTTTATATGTTTTCTGAGCTGCATCGCCCTGCCCCTCGATGCTTATTGATCCTGAAGGTCCTGTTTCAGCCGATGCCGTGTATTTGATTTTCGACGGACTGAAAACAGGGTTTGTCCGCTGTATATCGATCTTCACATTACTCAAAACAAGCCTTGCGCCTTTAGGCCTGTCATCAATATTTATAGTGCTGTTGCTCACATCAAGACCTCTGATGCTGAATGATGGAGTGCTGCTTCCGCTCCTCTTGAACTCTGGCAGCACCCATTTCCCGTCCCTGTTCCTTTTCAGGTTGAGCTGCATATTATCAGCCTCAATATATTTGATATCAACATTTCTTTTCAGCAGACCGATAAATGAAAGCCCCACCCTCATTTTTGAGGCACGAAGAAATTCAGACCCGTCCCGGGCCTTTACAATCACATCATCAGCCCTGACCATGTTCCATCGTATTTTTACAGAGCCTGCTGATACCGCATTATCCGTGGCCTTCTCCATAGTGCTTATCACATAACTCTCAACCGGTAAAATCATATATAGTACAATCACAGCAACAACAGCTGTAATTAGTGCCGCAGCTGATATCCTGATGATTTTTTTCATCTGTTAATATCTCTCCTGTTGTTTGAGGCCATAGATAATTTTATCCCAAACCAGCATAAAAAAATCCCGCATAAAATGCATAGAGCCTTTTAGCATAGCGATAACAGGCTATTGCTTTAGCGCTGCTCAAAAAATTATAATCCTCTAATGTCAGAGGCAAAACTTAAAGTCATTCTGCTGAAGCACACTCCCCAGCCTGAAGAGACAGTGGCAATGGCCGCAAAACTATGCTACAGCCCTGCTGATATTGCCTCTTTAAAAGGCAAGACAGCTGCAAAAGACCAGCGCTCATTCGTTGAACGGCTGATGAAGATGGGGCATATGAGTCCTGTGGAGCATGTGTCATTCACATTCGGAGTTGAAGGCATATCAAGGGCCTGCTCCCACCAGCTTGTGCGCCACCGCATAGCATCCTACTCGCAGCAGTCACAGAGATATGTGAGCGAATCATCAGGGTTTGACTACATTATTCCAGAGTCGATAAAAGACAATAAAGAGCTTAAGCAGTATTTCATCAAATTCATGTCAGACAGCCAGGCAGCCTACAATCATATTGTCCAAAAGCTGAATGAGTCAGGCATTGAGGGCGAAGCTGCCAATCAGGATGCCAGGTTTGTGCTGCCAAATGCAGCAGAGACAAAGATTATCATAACCATGAACGCAAGAGAGCTCATCCACTTTTTCCGCCAGAGATGCTGCAACAGGGCGCAGTGGGAGATAAGGGCAATGGCAGAGGAGATGCTTAGACTCGCAAAAGAAGCAGCGCCGGTGATATTCGCAAAGTCCGGGCCGGGCTGTCTTTATGCGCCATGCCCGGAGGGTGAATATTCCTGCGGAAAGATAAAGGGTGTAAGAAAAAGATACGGGATCAGCTGACGCTGATCCCGTATCTGATTTATTTGTCCGGTTATATTCCTAAATATCCCTTCTGTCCTCTTCAAGCTTGAACCAGAGAACCAGTTTATGAAGGCCCTCAGCCAGTTCTGCAAGCTCTTCTGAGGTTGTCTTCATGAAGTTTGCAGACTCCTCGGAAGACTTTGCATGAGTTGACACCTTGTCCATATTCTCGGATATGCTGTCAGAGACCTGTGAAAGCTCTTCAGCTGCTGTAGCTATAAGCTGTATCATCTCTGAACTGGTGTTGGATGAATGAACTATGTCATCAAGCAGCAGCTGTGAATGTTTTGCTGTCTCAACACTCTTGCCTACCATAACAGTTCCTGTCTCCATAGAGTTTATGGATTCGCCTATCTCGGTCTGTATGCCGCGTATCATACTGCCTATCTGGCCTGTTGCGTCAGATGTCCTCTCAGCCAGCTTGCGCACCTCATCAGCAACAACTGCAAAGCCCCTGCCCTGTTCGCCGGCGCGTGCTGCCTCTATCGCGGCATTGAGTGCCAGCAGGTTTGTCTGCTCTGCTATGTCGTTAATAACGCTTACGATCTTGCCGATCTCGTCAGACCTTGCGCCGAGTTTCTGTATGGTGTCTGATATATGCTGGAACGTGCTCACAATCTGGTTCATCTCCTCAACCGTGGCCTCAACAGCGCTGCGTCCCTTGTCAGCTGTCTCGGATGCCTTTCTGGATTCTATGGCTGCGTTGGATGCATTCTTGGCAACATCAGCAACAGTCTGGCTCATCTCTTCTATGGATGAGGCTGCCTGCTCCACCTGAAAGGCCTGATTATGCATATTGCCGCTCAGCTCCTCGGCAGTGCCCATTATCTGGGATGAATTCGAGGTAACAACATTGGCAGAATCGATTATCTTCTGAATCATATCCTTAAGGTCTGTCTTCATCTTCAAAAAGCTCTCGCCCATTGAACGTATCTCTGGCGGACCTTCCACCTTTATGTCTTTTGAGAGATCTCCCTGCGCAATGGCATTTGCAACATCAGTAACCTGCGAGAGGGATTTACTGACAGCCCTGCCTCCGAGAGTGCCGGCTATCAGGCCTATCAAAATGGCAACTACACCCATAACTATGGAACCGGTAAGTGTGACCCTTACAACCCTGCTCACCTCTTTTGTGGCCTTCTCCTGCTCGCCTGTGGCCTTGCTGAGGCCTGTCTTGCTCTTTTGCTGCTGCTCTGAGACCATCTTTTCTATTTCATGACTTATCTCAAGGGCGCGTTTCTGAGCCTTGAGGGTCATACCTATGCGGCCGGCAAGTCCGCTGCCGCCTGTAAGCGTGGCCTTTATATCCCTGAAAAACTCACCAACCTTCTTCAGAAAAGCTATGTCATCCTTTCTGCCGAGCGAAACAAACATGTCAGTAAGTTTCTTGAGGGTGCTCTCAACGCTGTTGAATTTCGCATTTATCGCATTGACCTGCGCATTAAGCGCCTGCTCATTGTCCGCAAGCAGCAGTTTTGTTGCGTCTCCTTCAATTGAATAGCCCATGGATATAAGCTCTGAACTCAGAAGGAGCACATTATTTGAAAGGCCTGACACCTTTACAGAGTCAGTAAGGTCTTTGCTGCTGAAGGATATATCCTCGAGCTGGGCGTCTATATAGCCTGTAATTTCCGAAGAGAGCGTGTATAGCTTGCTACCGATCTTGGCGTCAACATCATCGAACTTCTTTTTTGAAGCCGGATTTCTGTCCTTTATATATGTATCAAGCAGGTCAGCTGCACCACCCTTCATCATGACAGCATCCTGCACGTCCTTTACCCTGTCGTAAATCTTCTTTATTTCCGCATCTTTTGTCCTGGCTTTTAGAAAATCAGCAGTCAGCACCTTGTTGCTCGCCAGGAAGTATTTGCCTTTTGCTATGTCTAGCATTGCCTTGTTGTCAGACCGCCTGACTTCGCTGTATGCGACCTCAACATCCCTGAGCACCTTAGAAAGGTCATAAAGGTCTCTTACAACACCAAATGCCCTTGTAACCGTGCCTGATGCTGAGTTGAGCTTCGTGGATGCCCCTTTTTGTATGTTCTGTATCTTTGCGTCTATCTCCTGAAGCCTTTTGGCTATCTCGGCAAGCTTCACTGACATGTTCTTGCCGGCTGCCTTTGCAGTAGCCTCAGCCTCCTGCTTCTCTTTGGTTACTGAATAAACTGTATCCGATGTCTTGCTGAAGTCGCCGACCACCTTCTCTATTCTGTCGTCACCCATAGAGAGAGCGGTAAGATCAGAGCTGACTGTCTTGAGTTCGCTGAGCACCTTGCTCATCTGCGCCTTTTTCTCTTCCAATTCCTTGGGAGAGGAGGCAGCAGCCATCTTGTTGAGCACTGTTGTGGCTTCCTGAAGCGTGGCCTGGGCCTGTATGGTCTTAACCTGAAACGGTGTGGATTGTTTTGTAAGATGAGAGAGTTTTTCCTGAATGAAGCCTGTGCTTATCAGAGTAAAAAGAGTGGCTCCGCAGGCTATGCTGAAAATAAGCAGACTGTTCAGCACAACCATCTTTTTAATCGAAAGCCTGTTCAGTATCTTTGTTATCAGCATTCAGTTCCCCTCTCCTGATTATTTATGAATTATCGTTTTAAATTATATAAAATTGTTTCCCGTTTGTATACTGAACAAGGGCAGGGGATGCCCCCCGCCCTTGCATAACTTATCGCTATCTTATCGGAACAACTGTACTGATCGCTCCTCTCAAGTCGCCTTCCTTGTACCCTTCCTTTACGCGGCCTGATATATCGATCTCGCCCTTAGGGTCGCCATGACAAGGCAGGCATGCCTTGGCAATGTAGAGGGGAGTCATCGAACGGACAACTTTTCTGCCGCCCACTGTTGTCTCTTCGACATAAGACTTGCCCTTTTCCCATCCTGATTCGAATTTCTTCAGAATAGCCTCTTCAAACTCGTCAGGCCTGTTGTAGTCGCCTCTGAACTTTATGCTTGTCTGTTTAAGCCTTATGCCGGTTGCCTTGTAGAATTTGTCTCCGGTTCTCGCGCCAAAAACAGCAGGTGTAAATGCCTTGAAGCCCTTGCCGGCTTCATTGATAACAGGCTGAGCGTCAGCCACTGTCTCTTTTGCAGCCTTGTTAACTTCTATAAGAGCCTTTCCTACCGGGTCATCCGCATTTGCGCCCTGGAGATCCACACCTTTTGCCTTGAGTCCGGCTGCAACCTGAGACTCATATGCTTCAGGCGTAAAGCCCTTATCGCCTTTTGCCGCATCGTTTATAATCGGCTGGTTTCTTGCTATAACGCCCCTGGCTTCTATCAGGTAGTCTGTTATAGCCTTTGCAACAGCCTCCTCTTTAGGACCTGCTGACGGTGTCTGCGATGAAACGAATATCACCATCGAGAGTACAACAAGCAGCACAGCAAAAAATTTCATCTTCTGCATAAAAAACCTCCTCTGCTTTTGTATTGATACTTGTCTCAAAATGAGGCATTTGTTGTCAATTTCCAATGCTCTCTTCATAGGTTATCGGAGGCTGCAAAAAAATATTTATACCTTAAGATATTAGACTATTCAATATTATAACCGAGAAAACAAAAGAGGCAAGAAAAAAACGCGCCCAGAGGGATTCGAACCCCCGGCCTGCGGATTCGTAGTCCGACGCTCTATCCAGCTGAGCTATGGGCGCAGGTTGAGCGATTATTTTAGCATATCGCAGCCTGAAAATGTGAGCAGCGTATTGATTTACAATGGCCATACATGGTAAAAACCACGATATGTAAAATCCATTCAGGAGTGCTGCATGAACGCGATGCTCGAAAGGATCTTCAGGCTTAAACACCACCAGACCACAATAAAAACAGAACTGGCAGCCGGTGTAACAACCTTTGTAACCATGTCCTACATCATCTTTGTGCAGCCTGCCGTACTTTCAGTTACAGGCATGGACTTTGGCTCTGTGATGACAGCCACCTGCCTTGCAAGCGCCTTTGCCACCCTGCTGATGGGATTGTACGCCAACTATCCCATAGCGCTTGCTCCTGCCATGGGCCATAACTTTTACTTCGCCTTTATCGTGTGCGGCGCATCCGCTGCGGGAGGCATGGGCCTTGGCTGGCAGACAGTACTCGGCGCTGTATTTATATCAGGACTGCTCTTTGTGCTTCTAACAAAGTTCGGATTCCGCGAGATGCTGCTGAACGCCATACCTGAATCTCTCAAGCACGCGATCGCTGTGGGAATAGGCCTGCTCATCGCCTTTGTCGGCCTGCAATGGGCAGGAATAGTTGTAGCCGCACCCGGCATACTCGTAAGCATTGGAAACCTGAAACAGCCTCCTGTCATGCTGGCACTGTTCGGTCTTGTACTCACAGGCATACTGTATGTGAAAAGAGTCAAAGGAGCCCTGCTGCTGGGAGTTATCCTGACAGCGCTCGCGGGACTGCCGTTCGGCATAGTCAAGTATCAGGGTATCTTCAGCCTGCCTCCATCAATAGCGCCGACATTTTTAAAGCTTGAACTGAGCGGCATCTTTACTTTGTCAGGCGCAACAGTTATTGCTGTATTCTTTTTTCTCGCACTCTTTGATACAATCGGCACGCTCGTTGGAGTGAGCGAACAGGCAGGTCTGCTGAAAAACGGAAAACTCCCGCGCGCTGAAAAAGCGCTCCTGTCAGATTCAGCAGGCATGACAGCCGGCGCGCTGCTCGGCACATCAACAATCACAAGCTATATCGAGAGCGCAGCAGGCGTTGCATCAGGCGGCAGGACAGGTCTTTCGAACATGGCCACAGGCGCGCTTTTTATACTGGCGCTATTCATCTCGCCTCTCGCAAAGATGATAGGCGGCGGATATGAAGTTTCAAAGGGCATGTTCCTCTATCCTGTTATTGCGCCTGTGCTGATCATAATAGGCAGCATAATGTTAAAAAGCGTAAGGAACATAAACTGGGAAGACACAACCGAGGCGATCCCCGCGTTTCTCACAATAATAATCATGTTGACCACTGTGAGCATCACCGAGGGAATAGCCTTCGGATTCATCTCATATGTGCTGCTTAAACTCGTCACGCGCAGAACCAGGGATGCACACTGGCTTGTATATATGGTTGCAGTACTTTTCATAGCGCGCTATATTTTTTTATAAGGGCCCCCTATGAACACTGGAATACAAATCAGAAGCGAAACAGGTTCAGATGTTGATGCAATAAATAGCATAACCATATCTGCATTCAAAACCCTCGTAATCAGCCATCACACAGAACAGTTCGTCATCGCAGCGCTGCGCGCTGCTAAAGCCCTGACTGTCTCACTTGTCGCAGAAGATCATGGCCATGTAGTGGGGCATATAGCCTTCTCTCCTGTAACCATTTCAGATGGCACAGATAACTGGTATGGACTGGGGCCTGTCTCTGTGCTGCCTGAATACCAGAGGCAGGGCATTGGCAAAGCCTTGATCGAAAAAGGCTTGTCACAACTAAAAAACCTGAATGCCCGTGGATGCTGCCTTGTGGGACATCCTGCCTACTACCCGAAATTCGGGTTCAAAAATATTGCCGGACTCATATATAAAAGCGTGCCGCAGGAGATATTCTTCGTGTTATCTTTCGATGGATTCATTCCGCAGGGCAATGTCACATTCCACGAAGCATTCAAGGCAGACAGGTAAATAGGCAGAGTTATACCTTCAGATCCAGCTTCTATTCATACAGCTTTTCAAGCTCCCTTATGCATGCCTGCATATCTTCGGGAATGGGGCTTCTGAACTCCATATATTTGCCTGTCACAGGATGGGCGAACCCGAGTTTTTTTGCATGCAGCATCTGGCGCGGAAACTCTATCCTGTGTCTGTGAACATTTATAACTTTTTTATTCCCATATGTATCATCTCCAAGCACTGAGTGGCCTATATCAGCAAAGTGCACTCTTATCTGATGCGTGCGGCCTGTTGCGAGCTTTGCCTCTATCAAAGTGGCTATACCGTACCTTTTTAGCTCACGCCATGATGTGACAGCAGTTTTCTTGATCTTCGCCTTTGTTGACATCTTTTTTCTGTCAGCAGAAGACCTGCCTATGCCGAGGGATATCTCGCCGGATTCTTCTTTAAAAGACCCGTAAACCAGCGCAACATATTTACGGCTAATTGTTCTCTCTTTGAATTGCTCAACAAGGCCGTGATACGCAGCGTCATCGAGCGCCACAACCATAACGCCTGTTGTATCCTTGTCGAGCCTGTGCACAACACCGTTTCTGAGCGGGCCGCCGATATTGGCAAGTCTGCCTGTCTGAAAGAGCAGCGCATTTAAAAGTGTGCCGCTGTTATGTCCTGCTGAAGGATAGACGACCATGCCTGCGGGTTTATCCACAACAGCCAGATAATCATCCTTGTAAAGTATTTTAAGAGGTATGTCCTCAGCCACAAGCTGCATCTCCTGCTCCTGCGGCAGCTGTATGCTCACCTCATCATCCGCAACCATCCTTCTGCTGCTTGTTGCTGAAAGACCGTTCACGGTTATCAGCCC
Organism: Nitrospiraceae bacterium; assembly: GCA_021371915.1. Lineage (GTDB taxonomy): Bacteria > Nitrospirota > Thermodesulfovibrionia > Thermodesulfovibrionales > Dissulfurispiraceae > JAFGXL01. The sequence goes on along the minus strand of JAJFVG010000061.1, from coordinate 8,624 downwards.
TTCTTCAATAAGCTTCTGCACGCGCGAGCGGGTCAGTGATGCGCTGTCAGCAACAAAGACATCCAGCCTTTTTCCTGAGTCTTCTTCTGATACTCTCAATATCTCTTTCATTTTCTTGAAAACTATTATATCAGAGTGATAGAATTATGGATCGCAAAGCCGCCTACCGGAGGAAATTTTGAAACTCAATGAACTCACCATTCATGAACTCAGAAAACTGCTGGACAACAGGGAAATAACTCCATCAGAGATATTGAATGATGTTTACAACCGCGTGGATGCTGTTGAATACAGGGTGAAAGCATATATAAGCATTACAAAAGAAGGCGCTGCAAAAATGGCGGATGATGCTGCTGCCATGATAGCAGGAGGCAGGCCCAACCTACTTACAGGTATTCCAATAGCTGTAAAAGACAACATGTGCACAGAGGGCATCCGCACCACATGCGGATCAAAGATGCTCGCTGACTTCATCCCGCCATACGAGAGTACAGCCACATCAAAGATGCTAAAGCAGGGATATGTGCTCACAGGAAAACTGAACATGGATGAATTTGCCATGGGCTCTTCAACAGAGAACTCCGGATTTCATACAACAAAAAATCCCTGGAGCACAGAGTGTGTGCCGGGAGGCAGTAGCGGAGGCTCAGCAGCAGCGGTTGCAGCTGACGAATGCATCGCAGCATTAGGCTCTGACACAGGCGGCTCGATAAGACAGCCTGCATCGCTCTGCGGAGTTGTGGGCATGAAGCCTACATACGGGCTTGTATCAAGATACGGGCTTGTTGCGTTCGCATCTTCACTCGACCAGATCGGGCCATTAACAAAAGATGTTACAGACTCAGCCATACTGCTCAATGCAATCGCAGGCCATGACACTCTTGACTCCACATCAGCTCCGGTAACTGTGCCTGATTTTGCAGAATCTCTCGGCAAGGATATAAAGGGCCTTAAGATAGGCATCCCAGGTGAATACTTCATAGACGGCATGGATAAAGAGGTGGAGGCATCTGTAAAAGATGCCATCCGCAAACTCGAATCCCTCGGAGCAATACCTGTTGAAGTTTCACTGCCGCATACAGGCTATGCTGTTGCAACATACTATCTGCTCGCAACATCAGAGGCATCATCAAACCTTGCGCGCTACGATGGAGTGAGATACGGCTTCAGGGCGCAGGGAAAAGATCTGATCGACATGTACATGAACACTAGGGCGCAGGGCTTTGGCCCTGAGGTGAAGCGCAGGATAATGCTCGGCACATACGCGCTTTCAGCAGGGTACTATGACGCATACTACAAAAAAGCGCAGCAGGTGCGCACTCTTATAAAACAGGACTTTGACAGGGCATTTGAATCTGTTGACCTTATTGTTACGCCTACTGCGCCAACCCCTGCATTCAAGGTCGGCGAAAAGTCAAAAGACCCGCTCCAGATGTATCTGTCAGACATATTCACCATATCAGTAAACCTTGCAGGAGTGCCTGCAATATCACTGCCCTGCGGATTTTCTTCATCAGGACTGCCGATAGGTCTCCAGATAATCGGCAGACACTTTGATGAGTCATCAATATTCAGGGCTGCATACGCATTTGAACAGAGCACAGAATGGCACAAGAGGAGGCCTGCGCTTTAATGTCAACGAACAATCCAACATACGGAAACGGCAAATACGAAGCTGTTATAGGGCTGGAAGTTCATGCCCAGATGCTTACGGAATCAAAGATATTCTGCGGCTGCTCTACAAAGTTCGGATCAGAACCCAATACACAGACCTGCCCTGTATGTGAAGGTCTGCCCGGTGTGCTGCCTGTTCTGAATAAAAAAGCTGTCGAGTTCTCGATAAAGACAGGCCTCGCGATGAACTGCCGCATATCAAGGCACAGCAGGTTTGCGAGAAAGAACTACTTCTATCCTGACCTGCCAAAGGCATACCAGATAAGCCAGTACGAGCTGCCTATCTGCGAGGGCGGCCATGTTGACATAACAATAAACGGAGAGCACAAGACCATCGGCATCACCCGCATTCATATGGAAGAGGATGCAGGCAAGAGCATACACGAATCAGGCAGCAGCTACAGCCTGGTTGACCTCAACAGGACAGGCACTCCGCTGATGGAGATTGTATCTGAGCCTGACCTGAGAAGTCCTGAAGAGGCTTCAGCATACATGAAAAAGATGAGGAGTATACTCAGATACCTCAGCGTATGCGACGGCAATATGGATCAGGGGTCTCTAAGGTGCGATGCGAATGTATCTGTAAGGCCTGTCGGCGCAAAGGAATTCGGCACAAGGACGGAGCTCAAGAACATCAATTCATTCAGGTTTGTCGAAAAAGCGATAGAGTACGAGATAAAGCGACAGATAAGGGTGATAGAGGACGGCGGGAAAATCATTCAGGAGACAAGGCTCTGGGACTCGGCAGCAGGAGTTACAAACTCGATGCGTTCAAAAGAAGAAGCCCATGACTACCGCTACTTCCCTGATCCTGATCTTGTGCCTATTGAGGTATCGCTCGAATGGATTGATGAGATAAAATCCAGCCTGCCTGAGCTGCCTGACCATAAGATCAGCAGGTTCATGTCAGACTTCAGCCTGCCTGAGCAGGACGCTGAACAGCTCGCATCAGAAAGAGCGCTTGCTGACTGGTTTGAGGATGTTGTTAAAACCGGTGGCACTCCAAAGGCAGCAGCAAACTGGATAATGGGAGACCTGACCGGACTTATGAATGATGAAGGCATAAGCATTGAAGATTGCAGGATCAAGCCCTCAATGCTGGCGGACATGCTCAAGCTGATAGACAAAGGCACAATCAGCGGCAGGATAGCCAAGACGGTTTTTGAGGATATGTACAAAACAGGCAAAGCAGCTGAAGAGATCGTAAAGGAAAAGGGCCTTGTGCAGATAAGCGACAGTTCTGCAATAGAGCAGGCTGTTGATGATGTGATAAACGCAAACCCTGCTGAGGTTGAGAGACTGAAGGCCGGAGAGGAAAAGCTGCTCGGATTTCTTGTGGGCCAGATAATGAAGTCCACAAAGGGCAAGGCAAACCCAGGCATGGTTAACGAGATACTTAAGAAAAAACTCGGTCTGTAAAAGGAGCAGCCATGAAAAGGCTGAAATACTGCTTGCTGCCTCTGCTGTATCTGATTCTTTTTGTAATACTGGCCGGAGTTGCCGGTCCTGCTCCACATGCTCCGCAGAAGCAGCAGAACTTCCTGTGGAAGGTTATCACTCCGAATTCCACTGCATACATACTCGGCTCCATACATCTAATGAAGCCCGAGATGTATCCTCTGAATCCTGCAATCGAAACAGCCTTCAAGAGCGCTGATTCTCTCGTTGTAGAGGTTAATCTCAATAATGTTGACATGGCAAAGGCTGCAAACATGATCGCATCGAGCGCCATATACACTGACAGCCGCACCCTTAAATCAGCGGTCTCTGAATCAACATACAGGCAGACAGAGTCAAAGCTGCGGGAAATCGGCATGGACATAAACATATTCCAGAAGACAAAACCCTGGATGGTTGCGATGACGCTTACGGACATATCGCTTCGCAAATTAGGTTTCGATCCGATGCACGGCATTGACATCTACTTCCTGAAAAAGTCGGGCACAAAAAAGATCATCGAGCTTGAGAGCTTTGATTTCCAGATATCCCTCTTCAACACCTTCAGCGACAGGGAAGATGAGCTTTTCCTCATGTACACAATAAAAGACCTCGACAATGTGAGCAATGACATGAACTCGCTCATCACAGCATGGAAGGCAGGAGATGCAGCAACACTCGAACGTTTGATAGCATCAGGCATCCAGGATGCTCCTGAACTTCAGCAGGTATACAGGCGTTTGTTTACTGAGCGAAACTTTTCGATGACATCGAAGATCGAATCCATACTGAAAAACAGGGGAACATATTTCATTGTTGTAGGAGCAGGTCATCTTGTTGGAAAGTCAGGGATAATAAATCTTCTGCAGAAAAAGGGATTCAAAGTACAGCAGATGTGATCAGGCTGTTACATCAGCCCCCATTGAAGACCTGACTCCAAAGATTGTATAGCCTATTGCAGCAGCAAAAGAGATGATATCCCAGTAGGGAATGCTCACATTCAGCACAACCAGCAGTGTTCCGGCAACAACAACCGGAGTGAGCGCAACAGATGCTATCCTGACAACAGCGCTGTATGTGAATGGATGGCCCTTTGATCTGGCAAACGCAAAGCCGACAATACCGCACATAAATGCCTGCATAAACCTGAAACCGAGCGCCATCACAAACGCAAACGGATATATCAGGAAGAATGTCCAGTCCTCAAGCCAGTCGAGAAACTCATACATTGTTGTCCTGTTTATCACAACACCGTCAAGAGAAGAAAGGTCTATATGCTGCCATCCGCCCTGCCCCGGCCTTACCAGCACTTTTGATTCTGTTACGATATACAGCGGCGCCTCTGTATTGCTGAACGAGGTCTTGCCTGTTGTATCTATCACTATAAAGGGAGTCTTGCCGTCCGATCTGGTTATCACATACGGCTGAGTATCGCTGATGGAGACCTTGCCCTTTTTGATAATCATGTCCGGTGTCTGGTTTGCAACTGAAGTGCCCTCTTTTAAGATGATGTCCGACACTATTCTGTCAAATGACATAACTTTGGGGATGAGAAAAACCGCAACGAGTATAGCCAGGTACACAAATCCGAGTCCCATGCCTTTTCGCGCTGCATGCCTGTAGATGTCAGGAGAATAAAAAGACATATAAAGCGGATGAAACGAGGAGTATTCTTTCATGGTCTGCTATTCCTTCCTGAAGAAAACACTCAGAAAGAGCAGGCCTACGCCGATCGTAAGCGCAGAGTCGGCAACATTGAATGCAGGCCAGTGCCAGCCTGAAGCATGAAAGTCCAGGAAGTCCACAACAGCGCCTCTTGTGATCCTGTCCAGCAGGTTGCCTGCTGCGCCGCCGAGCACAAGGGCAAACGCTGCGCCATCATACCTGCCCCTGACTATCAAAAAAGAGACAGCAATCATTGCTGCCGATGCCACTGTTATGAAAAAAATGTTGCCAAAGCTCTTGAACATGCCGAACGCTGAGCCGGTATTCTCGACAAACACGATGTTGAAGAATGATGTAACGCTGATTATGTCATGCGGCCCGACATATCTGAGGATGACCAGCTTTGTTGCCTGATCCAACACGAATACCGCTGCAGCCAGCAGGAATAAAAGACAAACCCTTTTTGTCATGAGATGGCTTTTAGACACCTGTCGCAGATTGCCGGATGTTCAGCAGAAGCTCCGACACTGACTCTCCAGTTCCAGCACCTTTCACACTTTGCGCCGGAGGCCCGCAGCACCTCTATGCTCATGCCTTTTACCTCTTCGCTCCTGAAGGCATCAAGAGGCGGACCCCCTGCCTTGCGTATCTCCACCTCTGATACGATGAAAAGCGCGGGCAGGAGGTCCGAATACCTGTCAAGAAGACCGTATTCTTCGTCTTCGAGATGAAAAACCAGTTTTGCTTCGAGGGCATTGCCGATAAATTTATCCTTTCTCTTTATTTCGAGCGCCTTATTGGCCTCGTCTCTTATCGTGATCAGCGTCTGCCATCTTGCTTCAAGTTCTTCATCATGATACTGCTGCCTGTATTCAGGAAAACCCGCAAGGAAAACGCTTGTTTCAGCCTCATCCCTGCCTGGCGTGTATTTCCAGATCTCTTCTGCTGTGAATGAAAGCACCGGGGCCATCAGCCTTGTCATGTCAACAAGTATCTGGTAGAGCACCCATTGTGCTGCACGACGATCTGTAGAGTCCTTTCTGTAAGTGTAAAGCCTGTCCTTGAGTATATCGAGGTAAAAAGAGCTCATGTCCACTATGCAGAAGTTGTAGAGCGCGTGAAACACCTCATGAAAATCAAACCTCTCGTATGCCTCTGTAACCTTTTTGATCAGGCGCTGGAGCCGAGACATTGCCCATCTGTCCAGCTCTGTGAGCGAGCTGCTGTAGTCTTTGCCGTCAAAGTCCGATATATTGCCGAGCAGATACCTGCCTGTGTTCCTGATCTTTCTGTATGCCTCTGTGAGCCTGCTTATGATCTCTTTCGAGAGTCTCACATCATCGCTGTAATCTTCAGCAGATACCCAAAGCCTGATTATCTCAGCGCCGTTTGCCTTGATTATCTCCTGTGGTGATATGACATTGCCGAGGGATTTGGACATCTTTTTGCCCTGGCCGTCCACTGTGAAGCCGTGCGTAAGCACTGTGCCGTACGGAGCCTTGTCACGAGTGCCTGTTGATGCAAGGAGTGAACTCTGGAACCATCCCCTGTGCTGGTCGCTGCCCTCGAGGTACAGGTCAGCAGGCCACGAAAGCCGTTTGTCCTGTTCGAGCACAGCAGCATGGCTCACGCCCGAGTCGAACCACACGTCAAGTATGTCCATCTCCTTTTTGAGAGATGTGCTTCCGCATGAAGGGCATTTGCAGCCTTCACCAAGAATATCCTGCACGCTCATCGAGTACCATATGTCAGCGCCTTTTTCTTCAACAAGCTTTGTTATGCGGTCAAATAGATTATTGTCATTTACGAATGCTCCGCAGTCCTCACAGGTTATAAGCATGATCGGCACGCCCCAGCTCCTCTGCCTGGATATGCACCAGTCAGGCCTGTTTGAGACCATGCCGAGTATGCGCTCCCTTCCCCATGACGGAACCCACTGAACGCGGTTTATTTCGTTGATGCACTTTTCACGAAGACTGTTCGCCTCCATTGATATGAACCACTGCGCAGTTGCCCTGAATATCACAGGCTTTTTGCATCTCCAGCAGTGCGGATATGAATGCCTTATATTTTCTCTGCCGACAAGCGCGCCTTTTTCAGTGAGAATACCTATGATCGCCTCATTGGCCTTGAACACAAACTGGCCTTCCAGCTCAGGCACTGCCTTTGTGAACCTGCCCCTGTCATCAACAGGAGCGTATATGTCCAATCCGTATTTCAGGCCGACTGCATAGTCATCTTCACCATGTCCCGGAGCAATATGCACAATGCCGCTGCCCTCGCCCACTGCCACGAAATCACCGAGCACAATCTTCGATTCCCTGTCTATGAACGGATGCCTCGCTGCCAAGCCTTCAAGCTTGTCGCCTGTTATTTTAAGCAGCACATCGCCTGTGAGCTGTATCTTTTCTTTCAATGCTTCAAGATTGCCTTCAGCAACTATAAGGGCGCTGCCGTTATGCTCTACCACTGCATATTCAAGCTCAGGATTCACAGCAAGAGCGAGGTTTGCAGGGAGCGTCCACGGAGTGGTTGTCCAGATAAGCGCATACACCTTTTTGCCTTTGAGTGAAGGCAGGTATTTTAGTATCTGGTCTTCGGGAATGCTGAACTTCACGAATACTGACGGAGATTCCTTGTCAGCATACTCAACCTCAGCCTCAGCAAGGGCTGTTACGCATGACGAACACCAATGCACAGGCTTTTTGCCCTTGTACACTGAACCCTTTTTTACGAAGCTGAAAAACTCGCGCACAATCGATGCCTCATACGCAAAAGCCATCGTAAGATAAGGGTCCATCCAGTCGCCGAACACGCCGAGTCTTTCAAACTCCTCTCTCTGCACATTCACGAACTTTTCAGCATACTCTCTGCAGAGCTGCCTCTTTTTGAGACTGTCAACCTGATCCTTCTTGTCGCCAAGGTTCTTGTCCACCTGAAGCTCGATAGGCAGGCCGTGGCAGTCCCATCCAGGCACATACGGAGAGTAGAAGCCGCGCATGGATCTGTATTTTACGATTATGTCCTTGAGTATCTTGTTGAGCGCATGTCCGATATGTATGTTGCCGTTGGCATAAGGCGGCCCGTCATGCAGTATATAGCTCTTGTTCTTTCTGTTCTTCTCCTGCATCTTGAAGTAGACAGACTCGTTTTTCCAGAATTCGAGCAGCTCAGGCTCTTTCTGGCTGAGGTTTGCCTTCATGGGAAAGCCTGTCTGCGGCAGATTCAGTGTGTCTTTATAATCTATTGGCATAAAGAAGAAATTACCACTAATAGCTTTTTTAAGTCAAGGAAAAGGGAATCAGTGTTACAATTATGCTTATGAAAAAGACAGGCCGAAGGATAGGAGTGCATACATCAGTTGCAGGCGGTCTGCACATGGCGCTCCAGAGGGCAGCTGATCTCGACTGTACAACCATGCAGATTTTTTCGCACAATCCCCGGCAGTGGGATGTAAAACCCCTTTCTGATGAAACAGTGCACGAGTTCAAATCCCTGAGGAAAAAACTCGGCATTGATCCTGTATTCATACACACTTCGTACTTGATAAATCTCTGTTCATCCAACAATGAGGTTAAAGAAAAGTCATTCCGGCTGCTGAAGCGCGAGCTTGATATCGCTGACCAGCTTGGGGCTGAATACATTGTGCTGCACACAGGCACAGCGCACAGCGATGCTGCCGAGGCCTTGCGCAGCGCAGCAAAAGGCATTAAGGAGCTCTCTGTTAAACACAAGTGGAGCGCAAAGATACTGCTAGAAAACACAGCAGGCGAACGGGGCGATCTGACATCAAAAATTACTGACCTCAATCTTCTTATAACAGAAATCAACTCTGACCTTATAGGCGG
>JAJFVG010000060.1 GCA_021371915.1 Nitrospiraceae bacterium | reverse complement strand
GGACTTGTCGAGACCATGAACAGCTACTACAGCAATCTCATCGAGGGGCATTATACTGCTCCTTCTGATATTGAGCGGGCATTGCGCGGAGAGTATTCTGCTGATCCGGCAAAGAGGGAGTTGCAGGTTGAAAGCATAGCTCATATAGAAACACACAGGCTTTTGACAGCTCGGGCCAGACAGGGAGCTGGAGCTGAATCCCCATGCTCCACAGAATATATCCTTTGGTTGCACAAAGAATTTTATGAACGCATGCCTGATGAGTTCAGGATTGTCAGATCACAGTCAGGGGATCGTGAAATTATTGTCAGGCCGGGTGTGCTGCGCAAGGATGAGGTAGTTGTAGGGCGGTATCGGCCGCCTGAGCCTGCGGCGATTGCCGGTCTGCTCAATTTCTTTTCAGAAAAGTATGATCCAGCCCGACTTGACCGCAGAAGCCAGGTGCTCGCTCTTGCTGCAATGCACCATCGGTTTCTATGGATTCATCCGTTTGCAGACGGCAATGGAAGAGTGGCACGGCTTCTTATTGACGCATATCTTCTGCGCTGCGGCCTGGATGCCGGAGGGCTTTGGTCGCCTGTACGAGGATTGTCACGACTGCATGATGAATACAAGCGTCTTCTTTCTCTGGCAGATATGCCGCGACAGGGAGACCTCGATGGAAGAGGGAATCTTTCAGCTAGAGGACTGCGCGATTTCTGCATATTTTTTATAAATGTCTGTCTCGATCAGACAAAGTTTATGAGAGAGTTGCTTACACCCGAACTGCTCAAGCAGAGAATTGAAGGATATGTTCAGCGCATGGCATTTGAGAAGAAGCTCCGACCCGAAACAGCGCACATACTGGTTGATCTTGTTTACAAGGGTGAGATATCAAGAGGAGATGCTGCAAGAGTTTCAGGACTCAAAGAAAGAACTGCGAGAGATCTGATCAGGCAGCTGCTTGATGAAGGTCTTGTTTCATCAGACAGTTTGAAGGGAAAACTTCGAATCGCTTTTCCTGAGTCTGTACGCGAGTTCTACTTTCCGCGCCTGTTTCTTCCACGAGATTAAGCAACAATCGGAGGTTCGAATCCTCCACGGCTCACCATTCACAATCCCTTGCAAATACAGCATCTCATGGATTTTGCCAAAGCAGAGAACCACCTATAAGAACAAAGGGGTGCTGTGCTTTGTCGGGCTGAACTGGATGGCCTTGTGGCCAATCTCTATAGTTTGACTGAAGAAGAATTTGTATGCTTTCTTACAACATTCCCACTGGTCCCGGAATCGTTTAAAATCTCTGCTCTTAACGCATTCACGGATGTGGCAAGAGAAACGATAAATTGATCTTTTGCTTTTTTATTGTTAAATTTAGAATGGTATGCAACATTTTATTGTTTGATATTGTTATATATCAGTAAAAAGAAATCAATGCGCAACTAAATAGACCGGAGCTGGATAAAAGATATCAAAAAGGCAGGAAAAACTATTGAGAAAAGAATTTAAGATAGTCTTCTTCATCTTGTTTGTTATTGTATGTGAATCCTCGGCTGCATTTTCTTATCAGGTTGATCCCAAGGGTACTAAAAGCGCTGAAGTTGTGATAAGCCATGAACAACTTTTTCAGAGACTTGCCGATAAGGCCTCCCCTTTTGTCGCATCTTTTATGTCAGACTCAGTGCATGAGAGAATTGTGCATCAAATATATGGATGCGAAGGTGATGAAGATACTTGCTCGAATCCATCAAGGCCACACAACTTCGGACCTGAATCGGCCATTGCTGGTGCTGAGTGGAATGATAATCCTCCTTTTCTACTTAAAAAATCTTCCCTTAAAGAGTGCGCTTCGGCTATAAGCGATCAAGCTGTAATACATCTTCCGAAACAGTCGCTATGCTGGGCAAAACTTCTTAAAGATGCTGAAAAGAAGGCTGCAAAAGGAATTATTTTTGATTACGCTTCTGGAGCTGCTTTGGTCTTGCGTGTTCATTTTGGGGATCTGCAATTTCTCCATTCAATGGCTCCCGACAATGAAGATCCTAATATAACGCGCAAGAGGATGCTCATGTGGTCTGAATTCACATGGAGAGTTGCTACCGGTGACTTTGTGCTTGGTACATTCCTCGCCAAAACAAATATTGATGGAATGAAAGAACTGTTTAGTAGCGGATGGTCTGTATTGCAGCTCTTTACACTGGGCGATCCAACTTACAGATCGGAAATCAAAAATCTTGCTTTCGGATCGCTGCTGCATATGATATCTGATAGTTTTGCCCTTTCTCACACTGAACGAATTGAGACAACAGGTGTTTTCTGCGAAGGAGCACCGTCTTATCAAGAGCCGGGTCGTATAGTGAATTTTCACTCTTATGGAGGGCAAGATCACACAAAACATGGTGAAAAGGATACTCAAAATGCTCTTGAAGTTCACTTGGCAACTGTCTCACCAAGTGCTGTAGATGTTGGCAAAAATCTTCTTTCATTATATAGAGCTGGTAAAAAATGGGAAGAAGTGAAACCCTATATGGAATGTGTCTTCGCATTAGATTCAAGTGCATCGGCAGCCAGCCCTGGGGATGGATTTAAGCCGTAGATCATGCACCGTCTATAAAACATATCTTTTCTTGGCAGTAAATTACCTTTATGGAAGGCCCTATTTTCGGGGGTTTTTTAATCGCATATCTGACAAGATTTTTTGGACAGTTGATTTCCCTATTCCGACCAGGCTTCTTTCTTTTTTATCCGGAATTTAAAGCCTCTTTTTTCGTGTTATACTAAGTTCCATATTCGAGCTCAACATTCAAACTCTTTCCGGAGGCAATAACTGATGTCAAATAAGATTACGTGGGTTATGTCGTTGCTGCTGATCATTATGTGCTTTGCGCTTACAGCTTTTGCTGACACATTTGTCACAACCATTCTCCTGCCATCAGAGTCGCAGGCCTTCAGCAGTCCTGTGCAGGTAAAGATAGCGGTAGATACAGGCAAGCCTGTGCCGCCAGCCATGATTATCTTTCAGTCTCATTATGAATTGCAGTACAACTCAAATGGACAGTGGATGCCCTATACTGAAGGCTCCGGCTCAGCAAAGCTGCTGCCTGCAAACACGGGGCGGACAAAATATGAAGCCAATGCAGTATTGCCAAAAGAACTGTTCAGAGCTCACTTCGGGCTCTGGCGCATACGCGCAAAGTCTGATGCTGTGCAGAGTACTGACTCAGTGCCGTGGAGCGAATGGCGCGAATTCAAAGTGACCGAAGCTGCTGCTGTTGACACAAACAGGCCCCTCAATAATCTGCTGAAAGAGCGGCGCCTAAGAGGAGGATCCGTAGTAAAGCCGAATGCTCCCCAGCCTTTGCCGCCAGCACCTGATCTTGGGCCGCAGCAGCCTGCAAAATAGATAGCTCAAATTACCATCAAAAGGCATCCAGTGCGGATGCCTTTTTTATACGCAATATTATCAGCTGTATGACTTGCTGAGCAGGTCGAGCACTGCCATATTCCACCCCTCAGGGCCTATGCCGCCTGCTTTTACAAGATTCGGAAGCTGTATTGCTTCATCATAAGAGCTGTCATGCTGCTGCACCACAACAGGATAGTCAACCCTCTGGAGCATTGGCAGATCATTCAGACTGTCGCCAAATGCTGCTGTAGTAATATCGCCAAAATCTTTTTTATAAAGGTCTGCAAGGATTGAAACTGCAACGCCCTTGTCGCTGTTGCCGAGCAGATGCCAGAACCTGCCTTTTGTGCAGTTAAAACCTTTTATCCTTATCGATTCCAGAAGGTCAGGCAGTTCATCTGCCTGGCCTATAAAAACAAACGGCTCGTCAAAATAACGGTCTTTTGCCATCACAGCTTCAACAGTTTTCATATCAGCAAGCTTAACAAGCTCCTCTATGCTCATGTCACCGAATCCCTGAACCTCATATCCTTCGTTGCGAAGGGTTTCAAGCGCCCTTCTCAGCTCAGTATATGGTGCGCCGAGCCTGATAATATGGTATGCGTCTTCTTCTGTGACAGGATAGTTTATTAGAGAGAGGTCTGAGCGGAAGTATCCCTTTGGAATGAATATGCCTCCGCCGTTTTCAGAGATGAACGGGTGACTGTTGTCTAGTTTTTTCCTGTAGTGCTCTATTTCTCTGCGGGTCTTGCTTGAGGATATTACAAGAGGAATGCCTCTTGCCCGGAGAGCATCAAGCGCTGGCAGCGCTTTTTCGAAGGAGTATGTTGAATAGTCAAGAAGCGTACCGTCAAGGTCTGTGAAGATCACAACCTTTTTCATACTATTTTATTTTACCACTATTATCTGCATATCCATCAAATTTGTTCCTGTAGGGCCTGTTATCAGCAGGCCTCCGGTCTTTTTGAAAAAGTCATATGAATCGTTATTATCGAGATATGCTTGTGCGTCAATGCCTGCTGCCTCTGCATTTACAACTGTATTGCCATCAACTATCGCTCCTGCTGCATCAGTCGGACCGTCTGTGCCGTCCGTGCCTGCTGAGAGCATTGTGATGCCTGGGATGCCTTTGATCCTGATCGCAAAAGAGAGCGCAAGCTCCATGTTCCTTCCTCCCAGGCCACTGCCTCTTACATTGACTGTAGTTTCGCCGCCGCTTAAAATGCAGGTATTCTTTACGGTCTGTCTTGCTCTTTGCGCAAGCATCCTGCCAGCCTCAACAGCCTCGCCTGCAAGATCATAGGAAAATACATCTGCTTTCATGCCGGCATCTGCAACAAATTTCTTTGCCAGATCAACTGCCATGCGGTTGCTGCCTATAATTATGTTTTCAACATTATAGAAAATGCGCATGCCCTGTTTTGGCGTCTCCGGTATCAATCCATCTGCTCCCATTTGGAGGATTTCAAGAATCCGGTCAGGCATCTTAGCGTTAAGATCATATTTTTTTATCACAGAGATCGCATCATTGTATGTTGTGGCATCAGGATACGCCGGGCCTGATGCTATTGTGTCGAGCCTGTTGCCTATTACATCAGACAGTATGAGAGATACCGTTTTTGCAGGATATGCCAGCTGTGCGAGCCTGCCGCCTTTTACTGAAGAGAGATGTTTTCTTACTGCGTTGAGTTCGTGAATATCTGCTCCTGCCCTCATCAACAGGTCTGAAGCAGCCTGTTTGTCCTGAAGAGTCAGGCCCTCAGCAGGAGATACCAGCAGGGCAGACCCGCCGCCGGAAATCAACAGAACAACAAATGTATTTTCATCAGCTTCTTTTATGCGCTTGATTATATGATCTGTGGCTGCAACACCATTTTGATCCGGAAGAGGATGTCCTGCTTCGTATACTCTGAATTTTTTGAGATCAAAATTTTTTGCATGTCCGTATTTTGTCAGGCATATGCCCTCAAACCCTATGCCTGATGCCGCATTCTCAAACCCCTTTGCCATTGAACAGGCTGCCTTGCCAAATGCTACCGGCATTAGACATCTGTATCCGCCCTGTTCGAATTGCTGCAATAAATTCTTCGAATGCGACTGTGCGAGTTTTTCAGGGTTTATCTTGTCAATCACAGACCTGAAAATGTTTTCGAGCATTTTCATATCACTCGTCATCTGTGCAGCCTCCTGCTCATACGCTGCAAAACTTGATTTGCGGTCAGTATTCGCATATACTTTTTTTAGAAATCAGGCTCTGCATGCGCTTCATTAATTCATGCTCTTGATCCTCTTCAGCCAACCCTGCATTGCAGCGCTTTTTAAATTCACACTCAACAACCGTTGTTCTGTATTTAACACAGGGCAGATTATTTCATCAAGAAGCTGCCTTAACACTAACCGTTCTTTTTTATCACATGGAATCAAAAACGTCAGCACTGACCAAGGAGGCAAATAATGTCGGATTTTTATCAGCCCGGGGTCATAGCAACACTTCACAGACTCGGCAGAAAAACCCTTGAACAGATAGAATCAGAACTGTCCTGGTATGCCCAAAGCAGGCATATAGCGCTGGTGCTGCCTTCACTCTACAGCGAGTTGCAGGGAGAAGCGCTCAAGGGCATTGTGCGTGAACTCAAAGATGTGAAATACATCAGGGAAATTGTTGTTACTTTGGGCCCTGCATCAAATGTGGAATTTGACCATGCAAAAAAGTTTTTTTCTGAACTACAGCAAAAAACCAGCATTATCTGGAACTCAGGACCGAGGATCGCGGAAATATTCAAATCAATTCAGTCAGCAGGTCTGCCCATAGGTGAAGAGGGAAAGGGCCGCTCTGCCTGGATGGCCTATGGATACATACTTTCTCAAATTGACTTTCATGTTATAGCGCTGCATGATTGCGACATACTCACATATAACAGGGACATGCTGGCGCGGCTCTGTTATCCTGTAACAAGCCCAAGCCTTGACTATGATTTCTGCAAAGGCTACTACAGCCGCGTCACAGACAGGATGCACGGAAGGGCAACAAGGCTGCTCGTTACACCCCTTATCCGTTCCTTGCAGAAGTTGATCGGCTTTCATCCGCTTCTCGTTTTTTTTGACAGCTTCAGATATCCGCTTGCCGGAGAATTTTCCATGGACATAGACATAGCACGGCTTAATAAAATACCGGGCGACTGGGGGCTTGAGGTAGGAATGCTTGCCGAGGTCTACCGCAATACATCACTCAGGAGGGTCTGTCAGGTGGATATTGCGGAAAATTATGAACACAAGCACCAGAATCTCTCTGAAGAGGATGCGTCAAAGGGGCTGCACAAGATGTGCGTTGATATAAGCAAATCCATTTTCAGGACGCTCGCTTCAGAAGGTATAATATTTTCTGACGGTTTTTTCAAAACCCTTGTTGCCACATATGTGCGGACAGCGCAGGACATGCTCAAACGGTTTGAGGACGATGCAGCAATAAACGGGCTCGTATTTGACAGGCATCAGGAGAGTCTTGCTGTGGAGACATTCACGCATGGCATAAAAAAGGCTGCTGACCTGATAAATGAAGACCCTCTCGGCGTGCCTCTTATAGCCAGCTGGGACAGGGTAACATCAGCGCTGCCTGACATACTCGGCAAGATCAAGGAGGCTGTTGAAGCTGACAATAAGCAAGCGCAATAATTACAGGTTATAAAACCAGGGCTGGTTTCAATTATATGTCTGCTGCTGGTTGCAAAACAGCATATCTTATTAAACATCTTATTGGAGGAAGCGTGGATATTAACAAGATTCTGACCCCTGCTGCAGTGTTCGCAGGTTCAACTGTTGTGCTGCTGGCTGCAAGGGCATTTGCATTCAAACTGCTGCACAGATGGGCCGGCAGCACCGAGACAAAGGCTGATGACATTGTAATCAAATCATTAAAAACACCATCAATATTGTGGTGCATCGCTCTTGGGCTTTATGCCGGCATACTGTTTTCCGATCTTGCTGAAAAACATATTGACTATATCAGCAAGGTTATACATGTAATCATCATCTTTTCCATAACAATAGCTGCTGCCAACCTTGCAGGCAGGGTTTTCAGAGGCTATATACAAAAATCGAATCTGCCCATACCCACAACCGGTCTGGCATTTGCCATTCTCAAAGGCGCGATAATTGTCATCGGCATATTGATAATACTCAGCGTGCTCGGCATATCAATCACTCCGCTTATAACAGCATTGGGAGTGGGAGGCCTTGCTGTTGCACTAGCCCTGCAGGACACACTCGCCAATCTCTTTGCAGGCATTCACATACTTGTCGAGAGATCCGTCAGGATTGGTGACTTCATAAAACTCGAGACAGGGCAGGAAGGTTATGTTGATGACATCACATGGAGAACAACCAGGATAAGGATGCTGCCGAACAATATGGTTGTTATACCGAACAGCAAGCTCTCGCAGAGTATTGTCACAAACTATTTTCTGCCTGAAAAGAAGATGGCCATAGCCATGCCGATAAGCGTAAGCTACTCGTGTGATCCTGAAAATGTCGAAGGGATCCTCATTGATGAGGCAAAAAAAGGCATTGCCGGCATCCCTGGACTGCTGGCAGAGCCGGAGCCTGCTGTCAGGTTTACCGGTTTCGGCGAAAACTCACTCGACTTTTCCCTTATCTGCCATGTGAAGGAATTTGTCGAGCAGTTCGCAGTGCAAAATGAACTCAGAAAGCGTATATACAGGAGATTTGGCGAAGAGGGCATAGAGATACCATTCCCACAGAGGATCGTATACATGAGACAGGAAAAAGAGTAGGCCTTCATAGCAGCCGTCATAGGGAGGCGCGCGTAGAATGAACAGCATTACCCTGAGGCCGGATATACGGCAGAAACTTGATGAGATCGGGAGCGCTGATATTGTAGTCGGTATCCCCAGCTACAACAATGCGCGCACAATAGGGCATGTTGTTCGCGCTGTGCAGGCTGGATTTGCAAAATACTTTCCTGAAAATAAATGCGTGCTTGTAAATTCCGACGGCGGGTCCACAGACGGCACAATGGATATTGTGCAAAGTGCTGCGCTCGACAGTTTTGACTCGATACTGCTGCACCACAGAACCCCATCGATGTTCAGGATAGCCACGCCTTATCACGGCCTGCCAGGCAAGGGCAGCGCATTCAGAACAATATTCGAGATTGCTTCAGAACTAGGTGCCAGGGCCTGCGCTGTTGTAGACTCAGACCTGCGAAGTATTACTCCTGAATGGATAGAGCTGCTGATAAAACCTGTTATTGAAGACCGGAGCGATTATGTTGCCCCGCTTTACCACAGACACAAATTCGACGGCACAATAACAAACAGCATCATATACCCTCTCACAAGGGCGTTATACGGCAAGCGTATCAGACAGCCTATAGGAGGGGATTTTGGATTTTCCGGCGAACTGGCGAATTTGTATCTGTCAAAAGATGTCTGGAACAGCGACGTTGCCCGCTTTGGCATAGACATATGGATGACCACAACAGCCATTGCCAACCGGTTCAGGGTCTGCCAGTCTTTTTTGGGCGCAAAGATACATGACCCAAAAGACCCGGGCGCTGACCTCAGCGCAATGCTCTATCAGGTAGTAAGCGCTGCACTCGATCTGATGGAGATATATGATGAAGTATGGATGAAAACCGAGGGCTCTTCCGCTGTTCCTGCATTCGGGTTTCAATTTGATGTGGGGCTGGAACCGGTTAATGTAAACATTGAGCGGATGATCGACAGATTCAGACTCGGCGCAAAGGAGCTGCTGGAGATCTGGAGCCAGATACTGCCTCAGTCTGCAACAGAATATATTAAACAGGCTGCGGCAGATTCATCAGGCGCCTTTTATATTGATGATGAGATATGGGTGGAGGTCATCTACAGTTTCGCTCTTGCCGCGCACAACAAACTGCTGAACAAGGAACATCTGCTTAAATCCCTTACACCGCTTTACATCGGAAAGACGGCGTCATTCATAATCAAAAACCTCGATAACAGCGCGCAGGCTGTTGAGAAGAACATTGAGGAGCTCTGCATAATGTTCGAGAAATCCAAGAGCTCCCTGATCCTGAACTGGCAAAAGCCAAAAGGAGGATTGCATGAGCAGGTTTGAACAGATTTTAATACAGCCGCTGGAGATGCTTTATGAAAAAATACTCCATTTTCTGCCGAACTTCCTTGCTGCTGTCATGCTTTTTATCATCGGCCTTATTCTCGCCTGGCTGCTCAAACTGATAGCAGCAAAAATTTTCACCGGCCTGAAGCTCGACAGTTTTGCAGACCGTGTTGGCCTGACAAGCGTCTTTCTCAAAGGAGGCGTGAAAGAAACTCTCTCCGGCATACTCGCCATGCTCATAAGCCTGATAATGATATTCACATTCTCGATAATAGCTCTGCGAGCGCTCGACATACCCTCTGTGGAGCGGCTGCTCGAAAGACTGTTTCTTTACCTGCCAAACATATTTGTAGCTCTGCTGATAATATTTTTCGGTTACCTGTTCAGCAACTTCCTGGGCCGCGCAGTGCTTATTGCCTCGGTCAATGCCGGCATAAAGGCCTCTGAGATGATAGGCCGCCTTGTGAAGGCCGCGGTCATTCTTATGTCTGTAACCATGTCTCTGGAACAGCTCGGCATAGGCAGCAGCACTATAATAGTCGCCTTTGCGATAGTGTTCGGAGGCATTGTCTTTGCGCTCGCGCTCGCATTCGGGCTTGGCGGCAGGGACATTGCTGCTGAGTATCTGAGAAAAAAACTCGGTGAAAAAGAACCTGGTGATGATATAAATCACTTATGATTTTATGCAGGAGAGTATCTACTCAAAAAGCGCTTTGACAAAGTCCTGGGGATCAAAGTCCCTGAGGTCGTCTATGCCTTCGCCTATGCCGATGAGTTTCACAGGTATGCCGAGCTCTTTTCTTATGGCTACAACTATCCCGCCCTTTGCAGTGCCGTCCAGCTTTGTAAGGGCAATGCCGTCCAGCCCCACTATCTCGTCAAAGAGCTGCGCCTGCCTCAAGGCATTCTGCCCGGTCGTTGCATCCAGCACCAGCAGTGTTTCATGAGGAGCTGAAGGCAGGGATTTTTTTATAACGCGGTCTATCTTTCTAAGCTCTTCCATCAGGTGGCTCTTTGTGTGCAGCCTTCCTGCGGTATCAATGATAACAACATCAGCGCCCCTGGCCTTTGCTGCCTCAACAGCATCAAATGCAACAGCAGCCGGATCAGAACCTGACTGGTGTTTGATTATCTGGCATCCTGAACGGCCTGCCCAGAGCTCTATCTGCTCGATCGCAGCTGCCCTGAATGTGTCTCCAGCTGCCAGGATAACGGACTTGCCTTCAGAGGTGAAGCGTGATGCGAGCTTGCCTATGGTGGTTGTCTTGCCGACTCCGTTTACTCCGACAACCAGAATGACAAACGGACTCGCTTTTGCCGTGTCTATAACAGAACTGTTGCCTAGTATGTCAGCGAGCTTTTTCTGTATGTAGGCCTTTACGTCTTCATTGCCCTGCACCTCTCCGCTTCTTACGCCGGCGCGCAGGATATCGATTATCTCTGTGGCTGCCTCTGCTCCGATGTCAGAGGTTATAAGTATCTCCTCTATGTCTTCAAGAGCTTCGGCATCTATTTTTCTGTTAATGAGGACATTATCTATCCTCTGAACTATGCTGTCTTTGGTCTTTGCCAGACCGGCCTTCAGCCTTTCAAAAAAACCCATTGTAGTATGTCTCTCCACTTCAGGACAGATTTGCGGAACAGATGCCGGATGCTGCGACCGATGCCCTGTGCAGCCTCAGTATCAACGCCTGAGGCTGACTGTAAGCGCTCCCTTTTCCTTCAGCACCTTGAACGCAGATGGTTTAAGCAGCTCTATCTGAACAAGAACGGCATTCTTGTCTTTGCTGTCATCCTTTATTGTTACTGCCCCAACATATGATGAGTCTATTTTTACAGACTCCCCTGTCTTGTTGAGTGCGTTTTTTATCTTGAGCACAATCCATTTCTTGCCGCCTGAGGATTCAGTGCGCACAGAGTAGTTTATGGATTCGCTCATGTTGGCTATGTTGATTGATATGTTCGACTTCTTCTTGGGCTCAACAATGGATATGCTCGTTATCTCATACGGAGTTTTTGATTTGGCGCTGTCAGCCTTGGCAGGAGCAGACTTCTTCTCTTCAGCGGCTTTTGACTTCTTTGTCTGCTTTGATTTTGCAGAGGATGCCTGTCCTGACTTTGAAGCAGGTTGCTTCTTTTTCACTTCAGCAACCGGAGCCTTTTCATATGCAGCAGGAGATGCGGTTATGGTGAAGGATTCCGATCTTGTGTAGTTAACCTCTACAACGGCTGTGCCGTTTATGAATTCCGATGCAGGGATTCTGCCCGGTGTTATCACGCCCTTGCCGGTAGTGGCGAGGTCAACATCAGGCCCTACCAGATTGTAGTTCTTGATCACATGTCCGAGCTGGTTGTATGCAATTATCTTGATCTTGAACTTCTGGCCTGCATATGCGGAATCAGGGGTGATTATTTCGTATTTCGACGGAATGGGCGATATCACATTCAGAAGCTCTGATTTTGCTGTTATTGGCCTGTTGTTTTCGGTGATGACAAGCGCTACTTCTTCTGCCACATCGTATCTAAGGTCGAGCTTGGCCTGGCCGTTTGTAAATTCATATGCCTGTATTGATGCAGGGAATGGACTCATCTTGCCTGTTGTGGTTATCTTTACTCCGCTGCCATTTGATGAATAGCCTGTGACCACGTTTGAGAAATGGTCAAGCGCCACAATCTGCACCTCGAATGTCTCTCCTGCAATAACCTCTTTCGGAGAAAAAACCTTGAAGGTCGCCACAGGTCCGCTTGTTACTGTAAGACGCTCACTCTGGCCTGTGCTGCCTGATATAAGGTCCTTTACTTCTATCACAACTCCGCCGGCTTTTTCAGAAACCAGCCTGAGATCAGCTATGCCGCCGGCAAGGTCAGGAACAGAAGCCATCTCTATTCTCGGCTCTGCCTCACCCTTGAATATGAAATTCAGATTCTTGCCTGCAACAACCTCATGCACGATGTTGTTGTACTTGTCCTTGCCGATGATCCTTACGTCAAATACTTCGCCTGCTGCCACTGTCCTGGGGGCCCTTACCTGCAGAAAATGCAGCTTGTCAGGGATGATGGTGATCTCTTTCGATACAACGGGAATCGGGCTGCTGGCCTCGCGTATGGTCATTGTCACATTCTCTGCTGTTTTGCCGCTGAGCTTTATTATCAATTTGCCGGAAGTGAAGGACGAAGACTTGAATGCAGCAGGAGCAGCCACAGCAGAACCCGTAACCTGCACCTGAAACTCCTTGACCTTGTCTCCGAAGTTCGTGATGATGTTGTTGAAAGAGTCAACAGCCTGGAGCTTTATCTCAGCCTCATAGCCTGCTCTCACGTCCTCGGGCATATCGATCACAAAATGATCGAACTTGCCGGGCTTGATGGTGATCTCACCTGAATATGAGCCTTGCGGCAATAAAATCATGGAGAAAAACAGAACTAAAAATACAGCCAGGCTTCCCTTCGCTCCGATCTGCATATAACCCCCCTTGGGCTAATATCAATAACTATGGGATCAATAAATATATGTTACAGTAATCAGAAGTATAGCATAAATTTTAATTAAGCAACACCTTTTTTCACTATCATTATCAAGCTAACTTCACATCCCGGTAATAATATAAATCATACAGCATAACCTTGCAAAATAATAAGCCCTTTTGATACTATTTCTGATGTCTGAGGACAGTGGCAAAGCGAGCATATTGCTGCGTTGCATAGCAAAAGCCATAGACTTTCTGCTGATTGCAGCCGCTGCAAAGCTGATCCCGCAGGTCGGGTATTATGCAGGACTGATTTACATTCTGATCAGCGACGGCCTTTTTGCCGGCAGCAGTGCAGGCAAAAAGATCATCAGGCTGCGTGTAGTTTCCGCATCCGACAATTCTGTGTGCAGTTTCAGGCAGTCTGTCCTGCGGAACATACCTTTTTTTGCTGCCATGCTGCTTTACATCATTCCTCTGATCGGGCTTGTTTTTACCGGTATTATCGCCGGTATCGAGCTGCTGCTTGTAATAGGGAATAGAGAAGGCAAACGCCTCGGCGACGAGATTGCCGGCACCAAAGTAATAGAGGCCTGATGGCCTGAAGTTTTATAACGCTGGAGGTTTTAAGTGTATCTTCAAAAAATCCTTGGAATGTTCTCAAACGATCTCGCAATAGATCTTGGCACAGCAAACACGCTGGTATATGTGAAAAACAGGGGCATAATCTGCGATGAGCCTTCTGTGGTTGTTATCCGCAGGGACAACAGAAAGCCAGTGGCAGTGGGCATGGAAGCAAAAGAGATGCTCGGCAAGACTCCTTCAAACATACATGCCATAAGACCGATGAAGGATGGTGTAATAGCTGATTTTGATGCAACAGAGGAGATGCTCAAATACTTCATCACAAAAGCCCATAACAGAAAGAGCTTTGTATCCCCCCGCATAATCATTGGCGTGCCTTCAGGCATAACCCAGGTGGAGCAGAGGGCTGTAAAGGATGCTGCACATGCCTCTGGTGCAAGAGAGGTCTACCTCATTGAAGAGCCGATGGCAGCAGCCATAGGCGTTGGACTGCCTGTTGGCGAGCCTTCAGGCAACATGATCGTGGATATCGGCGGCGGCACATCCGATGTGGCGATAATATCCCTTGACGGCATTGTATACAGCAAGGCTGTAAGGATAGGCGGAGACAAGATGGATGAGGCGATCATCGCCTATATGAAGCGCAAGTACAACCTGATGATAGGCGAACGGACTGCAGAGCAGATCAAGATAGATCTCGGATCAGCATATCCTACAAATGCTGTAGAGCCTATGGAGATAAAGGGGCGCGACCTTATATCAGGCATTCCTAAAGCCATAAGCGTGACAGAAACAGAGGTGCGCGAAGCCCTGCAGGAGAGCATTAGCGTAATCCTCGACACAATAAAAGTGACTCTTGAAAATACACCGCCAGAGCTTGCGGCCGACATTGTTGACAACGGCATAGTGCTGGCCGGAGGCGGAGCGCTTTTAAGAGGACTCGATATCCTTATACGAGAGCATACAGGCGTGCCTGTGATCGTGCCTGAAGATCCGCTCACAGCTGTTGTCAGAGGCTGCGGTAAAATGCTCGACAAGCTCGATCTGCTGCAAAGGGTAGCGATCAATAATATTTAATGTCAAAAATAAAGAAAAGACTTTTTATCATCTGCCTGCTTGCTGCTGCAACGATGACGCTGATGATATATCAGCAGAAGCACGGCAGCATAAAATGGCTCTCTTTTGTCTCATATCCATACGACCTGCTTAGCGGATTCAGCTCCAGAATAACCGGGGCTGTATCCGAATTCTGGAATACCTACGACAGCAACAAGGTCCTTAAAAAACAGAATGCCGAACTGCTGCTCGAAAGACAGAAATACACTGAAATAATACTCGAGAATACGCGGCTTAAAGCCCTGCTGGAGCTGAAGCAGTCGCAGAAGGGCTTTGTCACAGCAGCTTCTGTAACCGGCAGGGGATATGACAGATTTCTAAACACCCTGATCATTGACAAGGGCGCAAAAAACGGCATTCAAAAAAACATGGCTGTTGTAACAACCAAGGGCCTTGTAGGCAAAATCCAGTCCCTCAGTAATGACACGGCAGAAATACTACTCATAAACGATCCCAATTTCTCTGTTGCCGTGCGCCTGCAGCAGACAAGGCACGAGGGCGTGCTTTCCGGCACGGGCAGGGGGTTTTGCGAACTTAAATACATACCGCCTGAGGAGACTGTTCAGCAGGGAGATATTGTAATCACCTCAGGGCTTGACGGACTCTTTCCTGAAGGCATTCCAGTGGGCGTTGTGCAGAGCATCAGAAGGGCTGGTATAGACTTCTTTCTGGATATACGCGTAGCCACATTCAGCGCTCCGCACAAGACAGAGGAGGTTGTTGTGGTGCGGCAGAGGAACTGATGAGCATTTATAAATGGATAGCTTTTCTGCCCCTGGTATTCGGGCTGCAGGTGCTGGTTAAAAACTATTTCTTCCAGGTCAATTTTGCGCTCGCCATAGTATATATCTTCAGCATAAAGACAGTATCCGAAAGGTCAGGGTTCGCATCTGTGAAGCCTGAGGCAAAATCAACTCTTTTTGGGGTGACAGTTGGCTTGGCTGAAGATGCGCTGTCAGGCTCCATCATCGGGCCTGCTATACTGAGCAAAGGACTTGCAGGCTATCTTTCATGCACTGCCTTTTCCGATCTCATATTCAAATGGACTCCGCTTTGGGGAGCTCTCGCAATAGGACTCCTCACACTGCTTGACGGCTTTGTTATAGTCACCATGCGCAATATCTTCAGCGGGCTCTCCATATCAGGACCCGGCAGTTTTGCCTCGGTCTTTTATCAGGCGCTGATTAATCTTCCCTTTGGTCTTTTTGTAAGGGCAGGGTCAGCGAGGTAGCGGCTGTGTTCGAAAAGAGGATAAAAATAGCAGCCTATGTTGTAATGGCAGTTTTTGTGCTGCTTGCCTTCCGCGTGTGGTATCTGCAGATAGTAAACGGCGATAAATACAGGGCCATATCGGAAAACAACCGCCTCAGAATAATAAAGACTCCTGCGCCGCGCGGCATAATATTCGACAGGAACAAAACCCCTCTCGTTAAAAATATTCCTGTATTCAGCGTCTCCATAAATCCTGAAAATATCGATACGATCAACAGGGCTGATCTGGCTGACGCGCTTGGCATTGCAGTGGATGAGATAAACAGCAAATTCGATAAAAAAGACAACAGCTCCTTTGTGCCGATAAAGCTGAAACA
>JAJFVG010000052.1 GCA_021371915.1 Nitrospiraceae bacterium | reverse complement strand
TGGAATATTTCTAAAAATATGGCACTCCTGTCATATGTGGTGTCAAGACATATATTGATTATTGGCAGATGAGCGCACATAATTTTATAAGGTGTTTGTATGCGTTAGGCATGTACAGTAAATTCCAGCAAAAAGGAGGTGATTCCGGCAAATTAGAGATTTAGACAGAAGTGAGTATAAACCTTTCAGGTTGCTCAATGGGCAGGAGGATGTTTATGTCACCTGAAAAGTCATTGAATCCGGAATTCCGTTCTTTTGAGAATGTCAAAAACATGATCGCTGAGATCAACTCTCTGTTTGGCGATATCAAGAATCCGTCACAGGTCAGGGTAAGCGGCAAGTGGAATTTTCCGCTCATAGGCCTTGAGCTTGAGTATAACAACAAGGACTGCAATGGAGCCTGCAGCACAAATTGCAGCGGCTGCTCTGCCTGTTCAGGCTGTCAGGGGTGCAGCAGTACCAGCACGTCTACATCAAAATTCGATCCATCAATTTTTGAGATGCCCGGATTCAAGGAACTGCTGGGTCAGGTCAGAACCTGACATAGGACTTGCCCTATGCTGATTGGATCTGAAAAACAGTGCATCCCTGCTGTTGATACAAAGATATTGGGGTTGAATGTTACTGAGCAGTGCAACCTCAGGTGTGTCTATTGTTATCAGGTTGACCGGCGCATAAACAAGGAAAATGTGATCTCTTTTGATGTGGCTGCAGCAGCAATCGAGGACCATCTCACAAGGGATGACAGCTTCAGAAAGGTGATCATAGAGCTGATCGGCGGTGAAGTATTTCTCCATTTCAGCTTTGTTAAGCAGCTGGTGACCTGGACTATGGAAAGAAGGGAGAGATGGAAAAAGCAGTTTGTATTTTTTATCGATACAAACGGCACGTTGCTGAATAATGAGATAAAGGAGTGGCTCTTCCAGCGGCGCGAACACGTTATCATAGGTCTAAGTCTTGACGGCACTCAGAAGGCACATGATCTGAACCGTTCAAACAGCTATGAGCGTATAGCGCCGCATTTTTCATTCATCACGCAGACATGGCCAAGGTCGATCGCCAAGATGACCATCAGCCCGCAGACAGTGCCTATGATTTTTGAAAGTATTCTTCATATTATGAAACATGGTTTTTATGTTGCGGCCAATGTGCCGATGGAGGATATATGGGGGCATCCGGAGCAAAAAGAGAAGACTGTACTTATATTCCGGGACCAGATAAGTAAACTGGTCAATTTTTTCGGTAAGAATGCACAGTTGCCACTGCCAAATATTATAAATCTGCCCATACCGGTTATAGCTTCAGAGGAACATGAAAGGCCATGGTGCGGATCAGGCAGAAATATGGTTGCGATTGAAACCAGTGGCCGCGTTATTCCTTGCAACAGATATGCTTCCATGTCGTTTGACCAGAGTCTGTTTGACAGGCCGCTAAAACCAGATGTCAGTAAATGCACAAAGTGCCTGTTCAAGCCTGCATGTCAGACATGCGAGGCTCTCAATTGGGAGGTGAACGGAAATCCTGAAGCTCGTACTTCCTTTCATTGTGAGTTCACGAAATTGCAGGTATGGGGTACTGCTCAGGTTCTGGCAATGCGTCTTGAAAAAGGCATATCAAAATTCAGAGAGCTGTCTTCTGCTGAACTGCCGGATCACAAGGATGAGGCTGTAAAAGCGAGGCATCTGTTGTCATCTATTGCTAGGGTGCTTGGCGAATTTGAAAAATGTGATAACCTCTCTGATGTGGCGATGCTTCCACGGATGACTGATTTAGTCTGAGCAGAATAAAAAAACAGGCTGAATTCTGAACAATTAGGAGGATGTAATGAAAAAACTTTACGCGTATGTTATTGCCTCTGTAGTGATGTTGTTTGCTGCCGGAGTTGTTATGGGTGACAACCATGCTGTAAAAGTACAGAAAAAGGAGGGCATCGGACAGTATCTCACTGATGCCAAAGGCATGACTCTTTACTGGTTCAAAAAAGATTCTCCAATGAAGAGCGCATGCAGCGGTTCGTGCCTTGAGAATTGGCCAATTTATTATAAAGAGACAATTGCTGTGCCAAAGGGTGTAAAGTCTGATGATTTTGAAACTCTCGTCAGAGAAGACGGCAAGAAGCAGACAACATTCAGGGGGTATCCTCTTTACTACTGGCATAATGACAAAGCCCCTGGAGATACATTTGGCCAGGGAGTGAATAATGTATGGTATGTGATAGATCCCATGACATTTCCGGTTAAGTAAACATAATTTTAATGACTGCATATGAAGCAAGTCTTTGATCAGGAAAACAGCGCTGAAAAGATTTTTCAGCGCTGTTTTGTTTTTTTAATTAATCTATTTATTATTAAAATTGCACTTGATCCTGTGCTTTTGTATAATTATCACAAGCAGCGAATATTTCGGCAGGTCTTCCCAAGGAGGCACACTATGTCAAATAGAATGCTGGTTGTGCTTTTAGTGTGCTGCCTGTGTGTTTTTGCTGCGCCATTTATTTCCTCCTCAGATGATCTCGTCAGAATAACTGTAATAAACCACGATACTTTGATCGGCATCTCTAACAAGCTGCTTGAAAAGCCGTCACAGTGGCGGCAGATTGCCAGAGTCAACAAGCTCAAAGAACCATATACGATATTTCCCGGAGATACGATCCTTGTTCCTGCAAGAATGCTTAAACCATCTCCGTATCCATCGACGGTCACATTTGTTTCGGGAGATGCTTCAAGGCAGTTGAAGGGGCAGTCAGCATGGATGAAAGTACTGCTGAATGATCAGATCGCAGAGGGCGTTGTAATAAAAACCAGCGGCATAGGCAGTGCGGTTGAACTTACATATGCTGACGGCACAGTGATAAATATAACTCCTGATTCATCAGTAAGGATTGCTGCTTCCGGCAAAAGAGGTGAAACAATAACTGACCGCAGATTTATTGTCGAGACAGGCAGGGTAATATCAAGGATAAAAAAGGCCCTAGGCGCGGAATCGAGATTCGAAATACACACGCCTTCAGCTGTGGCAGGCGTCAAGGGCACTGAATTCAGAACATCGGTTGATCTTGATAAGACAACGAGATCGGAAGTGCTGGACGGGGTTGTTGAACTGAATGCAATGAACAAAAATACGCTGGTTTCAAAAGGCGAGGGCGCTCTGGTTAAAAAGGGTGAACCTCCCGCAGCTGCGGTCAAACTTCTGCCCGCGCCGGAGCCTGCATCCCGGAATGCTGTTTATAAGTCACTCCCGCTTGAGCTGCGTTTTAAACAGATTGAGGGCGCTTCTTCATATAGGGTAAAGTTGGCAAAAGACCGGGACTTCAGATATCCGGTTTCTGATGCACTGATAAAACCTAATGAGCTTTTCAGTGTTACGACCCTTGAGGATGGAGTTTATTACATGTGCAGCAGCAGTATTGATCCCCAGGGGTTGGAAGGCGCTGAATCAGCTGCCTACGAGATAAAGCTCAGGGTCAATCCGGTGCCGCCGTTCACCCAGTTGCCGGCTGAAGGCGCGGAGATAAGAAGCAGGGCAGGGATTGTTGATTTCAGCTGGCTGAAGGTGAATGATGCTATTGCTTATCATCTGCAAATAGCTGAGGACAGGGCATTCGGCAAAATAGTTCATGACAAGAGCGGAATAAAGGCGACTGAATACAGGATATCTCCGCTTGACTATAAAAAATACTACTTCCGGATATGTTCAATTGCTGATGACGGGTACGAAGCAGCCTGGTCCGATACTCTTACTTTTACGGTTGTGCCTCCGCCTCCTGCGCCTCCTGTGGATAAGCCTGCTGTTTCTGACAGTGAGATACAGATAAGATGGCAGAAGGTGCAAAGGGCTGTTCAATACCACTTCCAGATGTCAAAGGACAATGGTTTTGCAAATGTAATTGTTGATAAAAAGGTGGATTCTCCTGCAATAAGCATCATAAAGCCAAAGGACCCGGGAACGTATTATGTGCGTACATCATCAGTGGATCACAAGGGATATGAGGGTGACTTCTCCCAGCCGCAGAGTTTTGAGATAAAGCCGCCGGCGGCTGATGAGAATAGATCCCCGTATGATCTGATGCTGATAATAGGAGGGATAGGACTAATCCTGCTGCTGGCCTTATGATCGGCCTGCATACCGAACCGGAGTCTCATCATTAAAATGAAAAGAATTAAAAAAGACATATGGCCTATGGCCGCGGTTCTGCTTGCCGGTGCAGCGCTGCTTTTTGTTGCAGAGATTGTAGGTCTGTTCAATGGAATCGATTCGTTTCTTTACGACCTCAACTTCAGGCTGCGCGGCGCACAGACAAGAAGCAGCGACATAGTGATTGCTGCTATTGATGAAAAGACTCTCGCCAGATTGGGCAAGTGGCCCCTAAGCAGAGACTACTATGCGCGGCTGCTGGCCAAAACAACCTCTGCCAGGGCAGTCGGATTTGATATCATCTGGTCAGAGCCGTCTCCTGACGATGGCGTGCTTGCTGAAGCTGTTGCGCAGCACGGCAGGGTTGTGCTCCCTGCGTATATAGGGCCTGAAGTCACCCCTGTGATGCCGTTGGAGATATTCAAGCCTTTTCGAATCGGCCATGTGCATGTGGACCAGGATGTGGACGGCAAGGTGCGGCAGGTCTATCATTCAATCTATTTGAACGGCCATATGTATCCATCTTTTGCGTCCGCTGTTTATGAGGCTGCTACAGGCAGAACGATGCAGCGTTCTGTACTGCCGGTAAGGGAGTCAGAGGTCAATCCCAACGCACTTTATCAGTTCGATCCCATGATGATAAATTATTACGGCCCGCTCGGCTCTTTCCAAAAGATATCTTTTTATGAATTGATAGAAGGCAATTACAAGCCGTCATTTTTCAAGGATAAGGTGATCCTTGCAGGCTTGACTGCTGAGGCGATGCAGAGCCGTTTTCTAACACCGTTTACTGACAAGCGCGGTGGCATGTCCAGCATAGAGCTTCATGCCAACATACTCAACAACCTGCTGCTTGGCAACAGCATAAAACCTCTGCCTGAAACTGCAAGAGTTATATTAGCCCTGATTTTTATAGTTGTCATGTTCGCGCTCTTTATGAGCCTAAATGAGATGCGCTCTGCCATGGTGCTTATGCTTGCGCTTGCAACAATATTCTTCTCAGCTTATTTTGTTTTTTCATATGCTGATATCTGGATGAAGTCAATGCTATTCTATGCAGCAGCAGTGTTGATGTTCGGCATATCATATCTCTTTAAGCTCAACCGGGCAGCAGCCATGCTCGACCTAGAGTACTCTGATATAGCCTCGCACCTCAGGTTCGGAAGCAAATATCTGCCGGATGTAGAGGAAAAAGGACTTATAGGATTTTTGTCAGCCGGCGGCATTAATTCAAAGGTTGCCATGGCTGATTCGCTTGCAAGGCAGCTGCTCTTTGAAAAGACGCTGACAGATGCGGTTATATCAAATTCAATGAGCGCCATACTTTTGTTCGAGCAGTCAGGCCATCTTGTAATGGCCAATGAAAAGGCCAAAAAGATCGAGCAGTCCGTAAAGCTGGACATGGCTGATCTGAACAGTTTTATAGGTTCGATTGCCTCAAGGATTATGGGTGATTCATCATCGATCAAGGCCCTTAAAAACCTTGCCAGACATGGAGAAACAGTAGAGTTCACGCTCTGCACTCCGGCAGAGGTGTATCTCAAGACTGATGCGGTGATGATATCCTTTGAAAATGACAGGTATATTCTTTTTGTGATGACTGATGTTACAGAGATAAAGAGGCTCGAGATGATGAAAAACGAGATGGTTTCCCTCATTTCACATGAGCTGAGAACTCCTCTTACAGCCATACAGGGCTATGGCAATATACTTGAGATGAGCGTTGAGGGTTCCACTTTGCAGTACATAAAAATAATAAACAGGGAAGCAGACAGGATGAACCGGCTCATCTCAACGTACCTTGATCTGGCAAGACTAGAGTCCGGCGAACGGCTCATAAACCGGACGAATATCAATATGTCCGTTCTTGTTGATGAAGTGATAAGCATGGTGCGGCCTCTGGCAGAACAGAAGAATATCGCTCTGAAGCTTGAGATGTCCTCCGGCATGCCTGATGTTACGCTTGATGGAGACCTGGTGAGGCAGGGCATACTTAATCTGCTCGAAAACGCGGTAAAATACAGCTCAGGCAATAGTGAGATAAAAATGAATGTCGACCGCATTAACGGCGAGTTGAAAATTAGTGTTGCTGACCAGGGCGTTGGAATGGACAGTGCCACTGCGGAGAAAATATTTGACAAGTTTTACCGTGCCAATGTAAATAATGCTAAAGATATTGCCGGACACGGGCTGGGACTGACATTCGTAAAATATGCGGTTGAACTCCAGGGCGGCAGCATAGACGTGCAGAGCGAACCGGGCAAGGGATCGGTCTTTACTGTCACATTCCCGATGCGCGGATAGACATATTTGGTGTTAAACGGAGGGGAAGATGGTAACTTCTATAATTCTCATCAACGCAGAAAGGCACAGGATCAATGAGGTGGCAGAGCATCTTGCCGGTATGAAGGAGATATCAGAGGTCTTTTCCGTGAGCGGCAATTATGACCTTATAGCAATAGTGCGGGTTGAGACAAATGATGCTCTCGCAGCTCTTGTTACAGAGCATCTGCTTAAGATAGAAGGCATAGAAAAAACAGATACCCTGCTGGCTTTCAGGGCGTACTCGAGGCATGATCTGGATGCCATGTTCTCGATATGATGATTCGAAATGCTTGGCGGAAATTAAGGTGAATGTAATATGACTGAGCTGAAAGACCCCAGAGTTCTTTTTGCTGCTGAGCGCACTCTGCTGGCCTGGAACAGGACAAGCATTACACTTATGGCATTCGGATTTGTTGTGGAGCGGTTCGGCCTTTTTTTAAAATTGATCGGACAAGAAGGTGTGAAGCTGTTTCAGAGAGAGGCGTCCTTTTATGTTGGTCTGTTTTTCATCCTGCTTTCAGTTGCTGTAAGTTTTATCTCCATCCTGCAATACAAAAAAAGCATGGCGTCACTCAACCGTGATGAGATACCAAAGGGGTACATCATCTGGTTTGCTGCTGCTGTAAATGGCGTTGTCTGCATAATGGGCGTTGTGCTGATCTGGTATATATACAAGGGCTTCAACTGATGTTTGCAGGCGTATGCTGCATTATGCGCGATGCATGGTTATCCTCCTAATAATGCCTGCAAGTAAAAATTGACAATTACCATAAAGCGGTGTTAAACATGAGTATGATGCTGTCCAGATTATTGATGATCGTTTGTATTTTTCTGGTCTCATGCTCGCCTGTTTTCGGGCCTGAGCTGATGCGCCAGGCTTCAATCGATCTGCCATTCGACAATATGCAAGAGACCCCCATCCCCTATGAAGGCAGGATGTTTCTTCTGGGCGGAACTATTGTGGAGACAAAACTTGTGGAGCAGGGCTCCCTCATTGAGGCTGCGTATCTGCCGGTTGACAGCAGGGGTTATCTGCAGAGCAAAAGCGGCCCTGACAGGAGATTCCTCGCACTCCTCCCAAAAGACAAGGGCATACTCGATCCGCTCATCTACAAAAAAGGAAGAGAGATAACTGTTGCGGGTCTGTTTACGGAAAACCGCCAGGGCGTTATACAGCAGATGCCTTATGTCTTTCCTCTTTTTGAAATCAGGGGCATTTATCTGTGGCCGGAGAGATATGAATACAGGTCTTATCCCTATTGGTACGATCCCTGGTATGATCCGTGGGACTATCCGTTTGGTTACAGGCCGTGGTGGAGATACCA
Source organism: Nitrospiraceae bacterium (assembly GCA_021371915.1). GTDB lineage: Bacteria > Nitrospirota > Thermodesulfovibrionia > Thermodesulfovibrionales > Dissulfurispiraceae > JAFGXL01. The sequence continues at coordinate 2,830 of JAJFVG010000052.1, read as the reverse complement.
TCCCTATCGCTACTGGCGCTGATAGTACTGGCCGGCTTAAGGCAGAATATTGATCCAGCAGAAATACCTTACGGGATTATTGCGTATTTAAGTCCATCGCTCTTACCCAGCCGCACAAGTGCTTTTTCCAGGTCAACCAGCGGATAACTTCCTGTGATTATGGATGATATATCCAGCCCCTGCTCAAGCAGTTTTTTTGCTTCAGCAACATCAGCAGGCGTGAAGTGGAATGCGCCTTTTAAAGTGAGCTCATCATAATGAAGCCTGTATGTGTCGTAAGACACCCTGGTGCCGGTCTTGCAGCCGCCAAATAGCATGATCGTGCCGCCTCTTCTTGCATAGTCAACAGAGCGCTCCCATACCTCTGCCTGGCCTGTGCACTCTATAACAAAATCCACGCCTATTTTATTTGTAAGACTGTTTACTGCTTCATGCAGCCGGTCAGGCTGAACGCAGGCATCTGCTCCCAGCTGTCCGGCAATGTTGAGTCTTTCCATGTTTCGTGCGGTCACTATAACTCTTGCGCGCTTTCTCTTGAGTATGGCGAGATGCAGGAGGCCGATCGGCCCGCTTCCCATTACAACCACTGTGCTGCCCTCGCGAATGTCCAGCTGGTTAATGCCGTGAACAACGCACGAAAGGGGTTCGAGCATTGCAGCTGTCTCAAAGGATACAGAGGATGGTTTTATAAAGAGATTCTGTCTGACTATATGCTGCGGCAGCAGAATATGATCTGCAAAAGCGCCGAGCACCTTTGTGTCCATTATGTTCTCGCACAGATTGAACCTGCCGGCATTGCAGTATGAACATCCGCCGCAGGGCGCGCTATGCACGCACATTACTTCATCGCCTTCAGAAAATCCATTGACGCCATGACCTGTCTGTTCAATGATACCGGAAAATTCATGTCCGAACGGGCCAGGCATTGGTATCATCGGGTGTCCCCTCTGATAGGCCTTGAGGTCTGTGCCGCAGGTGAGGGCTGCTTTTATTCTGACAAGCACCTCGCCGTTGCCGGGCGTTGGCGCTGGAATATCCCTGAGTTCGATTTTGCCGGGTTTGAGAAGAAAGCTCGTCAGCACCGCAGCCTCTCTATCCTGCCGCCGATGAACTGGCCTGCAAAGGCTGCTGCCACGAATAAAGGAATGAATACGGATTCTGTCTGTGAAAATATCCTCGCTGCAATTATCACCGGAATAGGCAGGTGGATATACATGAACCACTTGATAGAATATTTTACCGAGCGGCTGCGCATGTATCCGGCAGGCAGGTTAACGAGAAAGGCTATCAGGCTGATTAATACTATCATCTGCATGTTTAATTATATTTATACCTTTGTCATTTGTTCAATTTCTCGCATTTGGCGCAGTAGCCGAATATTTCGAGGCTGTGGCTCATGCTCTTGAACTTTTCCTTCTGGCATATCTCCGACTGTAGCATTTCGAGAGTCGGAGAGAAGAATTCTGTAACACTGCCGCAGGTTATGCATATAAGGTGGTCATGATGCGGCATGTTATGTATTTTTTCATAGTGCGCATGTTTTGATATGCGCTCCACTTCCTGTATTATACCGCACTCGGCAAGCAGCGGAATTGTCCTGTAGACAGAGGCCCTTGAAGCCTTTGATCCATTTGCCTTCATCTTTTCGTAGAGTTCTTCAGGGTCAAAGTGTCTGTCAGATGCGAGTATCTGATCAAGTATCTCAAAGCGTTCTTTTGTAAGCTTGAGCCCTTTTTTCTGGAGAAATACCCTGAATTTCTGTTCAGCCATTGTCCCGCCTCTTTAGAGGGTGATCTTCAAAAGGTTAAGTATGAAGTTAACAGCCCCGCCATAAAGCAGCGCTGCTGCAAAGACCGTTGATATCATGATCATTGAAGTTCTGAGCCCCATCTCCTTTATGATCATGAAGAAGCTCGCAAGGCATGGGACAAAGAGCGTGATGGTCACAAGGCTCACAACAGACTGAAGAGGAGTCAGCATACCGCTGCGGCTAAGTTCAAAGAGGCCTGCTGCTCCGTAGTCTCTCCTGAGAAAACCCATTATGAATGAGCTGGTGGTCTCTTTTGGCAGATCAAGCAGCCCTACGATCACAGGCGATGCGATGCGCTCCATGACCTTTATAAGATCAAGTTCATTCAGCATAAAAAGTATCAGTGTGCCTAGTATAAAGAGCGGCACAGCCTCTTTCAGATACCACTCGACTCTTCCTGCTGTTTTTATCGCGATATTGTAGAGGCTGGGAATCCTTATGGGAGGTATTTCCAAAAAGAAGTCGGTCTTTGACCCTTTTACTATTTTTGAAGCAAGGTAACCTGATATGAAGAGCACAGAGACGATGCAGAGCGACCATACAATAGCAGCCTTTAGCGAAAGTATGCCGAGCATGCCGAGTATAACCCCGAGCTGAGCGGAGCATGGGATAGCGAGCGCGAGCAGAAATGCGGTTATTAAGCGGTCCCTGCGTGTCTCGAGTATCCTGGTTGTCATTACAGCCATTGTGCCGCAGCCGAGTCCGAGCACCATCGGTAGCACAGCCTTGCCGTTAAGGCCGATCAGGTTGAAGAAACGGTTGCTCATTATAGCGAGCCTCGGCAGGTATCCGCTGTCTTCGAGAAGTCCGAATGCCATGAAAAAGGTTATGGTTATAGGCAGTATTATCGCAAGAGAATAGGTGAGTGCTACGGTAATAGTGCCGTATTCTCCCACAAGCATGTCCTGCACCAACTTCCAGGGCACAATAGTCTTTACAAGTTTGACTGCTGCAGGGTTTATATACTGTCCGAAGATTGTATTTTCAAAAAAATCTACAAGTATTCCTGCCCCGAACACG
>JAJFVG010000038.1 GCA_021371915.1 Nitrospiraceae bacterium | reverse complement strand
GTCAGGGTCATTAACAGCAGTTGTGTTGAGAGATACCTTATCGCAGCCTGAGTTTAGCAGGTTTCTTATATCATCAAAAGTGCGTATGCCACCGCCTACTGTGAGCGGCATAAAGACATCTGTTGCTGTCTTTTCGACGATGTCGAGTATGATGTTTCTTTTTTCGTGCGATGCGGTTATGTCTAAAAAGACAAGCTCGTCAGCGCCCTGCTCGTCGTAGAATTTTGCATTATCCACAGGGTCTCCGGCATCGCGCAGATTAACAAAGCTTACGCCTTTTACAACGCGGCCGTCTTTTACATCAAGACACGGGATGATTCTTTTTGTGAACAATCAATCCTCCAGAAAAAATACATGCGACAAATATTATTAAAAGCTAAATTTGATTAATATCGTAAAGTATGCATGTTTTTTTGAGTTCACTGAAACTATCTTTAACAATTTAATCCGGACTTGTCTATTAACTTACGTTCAGCGTCAGTTTGTGACGGGGCAAGGTGTTACTTGCCCCTGTTAAATAGACCCGTGCAGTAAACTCAAAAAAACATGCATACTTTATATTCCTTTAAACATTTATCCAGATTGCAGGATAGTTTCAGTATGCTAAAAAATCTGAACGCACATCCTTAATTATTCATCCACAGGCTATCTTGCCTCTGCTGTTTTTATCGCTTCAGTCAGGTCAAGGGTTCCTGAGTATATTGCCTTGCCTGTTATAGCGCCCCATAATCCTTTTATTGTGAGCAAGTTTTTTATGTCATCCATTACAGAAATGCCGCCAGAGGCAATTACCGGGATAGGAAGCTCATAAGCCATCTCTTTTGTGGTCTCTATGTTTGGGCCCTGGAGCATGCCGTCCCTTGATATGTCTGTATAGATGATGCCTGATACGCCGAGCTCTGCCATCTTTTTACCCAGATCAACTGCTGTAACTTCAGTTGTCTCTGTCCACCCCTTGATCGCAACGAAACCTTTTTTTGCGTCAATGCCCACAAGCACCCTGCCAGGATATTTCGAGCACGCCTTGCTCACAAGATCAGGATTATTTATGGCTGCTGTGCCAAGGATTACCCTGTCGATGCCTGCTGAAAAGAGGCTGTCAATTTTCTGCAGATCCCTTATGCCTCCGCCAACTTGTATCTTCATTGATACAGCTTTTCTGATGTTTGTTATGCTCTCGATGTTTGACTGGCTGCCTGTGAATGCGCCGTCGAGGTCTACAACATGCAGCAATTGGGCTCCGCAAGACTGCCACTTTCTGGCTGTTGATGCCGGGTCGTCAGAGTATACGGTTGCATCCTCTTTTTTGCCCTGTAAAAGCCTTACGCACTGTCCGTCTTTAAGATCAATAGCAGGTATTATTATCATCGTTTAATATAACACAACCCTAAAAAGCCGGACTAACGGACAGGATGTTTTTGAATCATAATGTTCATACAGAGTGTCTTTCGCGTGTTGATCGCAAATATCCGGCTCCTTCGGCGAGCAGCTCGAGAGCTTTACTCGTATCATATAAGACACTTGACATGAATCGACTAATGGCTTATGATTTAGAAAAGGGGGCCGGCATATGACAACTGGCGTAAAAGATTATTACAAGATTCTGGATGTTGATAAAAAAGCATCCCAAGAAGATATCAAAAAGGCATACAGGAAGCTCGCACGTAAATACCATCCTGACATGAATCCTGGCAACAAGAGCGCTGAAGAGAAGTTCAAGGAGATTAATGAGGCCTATGCAGTGCTGGGAGATTCTCAGAAGAGGAATGAATATGACACTGCGGGAGATTCTTTCAAGTTTGAGGGTTTTAGCGGTTTTGGGCAAGGCCAGCCTTTTGATTTTACGGATATATTTGGCGACATATTTGGTATGCGCGGCTTTCGTGAAAGCTCCATGCAGGCGCGCGGATCTGATATCGAGTATCCCATAGAACTTACCCTTGAAGAAGCTTACAGCGGTGTGACAAAGCCCATAGCTCTCTCAAGAAATGCTTCCTGCAGATCGTGCGGAGGCACTGGCGCAGAGTCTTTTGAGACATGCAGCAGGTGCAAGGGCACAGGACATACAGATGCTTCAAAGGGATTTTTCAAAATGGCGCAGCCATGCGGCGAGTGCGGTGGAGCCGGCAGATCAGCAACAGCACTGTGCCGCAAATGCGAAGGCAGGGGCAGCACTTCATCATCAGAAAACCTGAAGGTGAAGATACCAGCAGGAGTTGATAATGACTCGGTTGTAAAACTGAGGGGCATGGGAGATGCCGGCACAGCCGGAGGGCCTCCAGGCGATCTTCTGCTAAGGGTTTCGCTTAAACCGCATCCGCTCTTCAAGCGCAAGGGCAATGACATATTCATGCAGTTGCCTGTCACATTTGGCGAAGCAACGCTTGGCGCAAAGGTGGAGGTTCCAACCATGGATGGCGAAGCGATCATGAAGATACCAGCTGGTACGCAGGGCGGCCAGAGGTTCAAGTTGAGCGGCAAGGGTTTTGTATCCGCAAAGACAAAGGCGCATGGCAATCAGTATGTGGACATAATAATCGCTGTTCCCAAACATATAAGCGAGAAGGTGAAAGAGGCTGTTGAAGAGGTAGAGACAGCATACAAAGAGAGCCCGCGCAAAGGGCTGGGGAGCAGATAGATGAACAGGAACAAAAAGGATAAGGAAGCGCCTCTGTTCATGATAAGCGTTGTGTCGAAGATGCTCGAGGTGCATCCGCAGACACTCAGGATGTACGAAAGGGAAGGATTTGTGCATCCGCACAGGGTGAATCAGCAGAGGCTTTATACGCAGGAAGATGTTGACAGGCTCAACATGGTGATAAAGCTGACAAAAGAGCTGGGTGTGAACAAGGCAGGCGTGGATGTGATACTTCAGATGCGCAACCGGTTCGAGTCTCTTCAGGATGAGCTGCTGCAACTGATGGACAGCATGGAAGAGGATATGAGAGAGAACTTTCACCGCAGGCTTAAAAAAATATTTTCAGAGGAATAAGTTTTAGGAGGAATATGCATGAGACTCGATAAATTAACGCTCAAAAGCCAGGAAGTGATACAGGATGCGCAGGCTGTTGCAGCAAAAAAAGGCAATCAGCAGCTTGATGTGCTGCATCTGCTGCATGGCCTGCTTCAGAACGAAGAAGGCCTCAGCGTCCAGATACTCAAGAGGGTTGGAGCTGACCTGAGGGCAATACGCACTGAACTCGAAAAAGAGCTCGACAAGCTGCCCAAGGTATCAGGCGCTGTGCCGATGGACCAGGTTTATATTTCGCCTAAACTGAAGACCGTGCTTGAAGACGCTGAGAAGCGCGCAGAACATATGAGCGATGAATACATAAGCGTTGAGCATCTGCTTCTTGCTGTTGCAGGATCAGATGACAAGGCTTCAGAAATACTCAAGAGAAACGGAGCAAATCCGGACAGCGTGCTTGCAGCCATGCAGGAGATAAGGGGCAGCCACAGGGTGACTGATCCCAATCCTGAAGAGAAGTACCAGGCTCTCAAAAAATACGGTAAAAACCTGACCGACCTTTCGAAGAAAGGAAAGCTCGATCCAGTTATAGGCAGGGATGAGGAGATAAGAAGAATTGTTCAGGTCTTATCGAGGAGGACAAAGAACAACCCTGTTCTGATAGGCGATCCTGGAGTCGGCAAGACAGCTATTGTGGAGGGCCTTGCACAGAGAATAGTTGCCGGTGATGTGCCTGAAACGTTGCGCAACAAGCAGGTCATAGCATTGGACCTTGGCAATCTTATAGCAGGCGCAAAGTACAGGGGCGAGTTTGAAGAAAGGCTCAAGGCTGTACTCAAGGAAGTGGAGCAGTCAGAAGGTGAAGTAATCATGTTCATCGACGAGCTGCACACTCTTGTAGGAGCAGGCGCTGCTGAGGGAGCAATGGATGCATCAAACATGCTGAAGCCTGCATTGGCAAGAGGAGAGCTCAGGTGCATAGGAGCAACGACTGTTGATGAGTACAGGAAGCATATAGAGAAAGATGCAGCGCTGGAGCGAAGGTTTCAGCCGGTGATGATAAACGAGCCTTCTGTTGAGGACACAATATCAATTTTAAGGGGGCTCAAGGACAAGTATGAGGTGCATCACGGAGTAAAGATAAAGGACGCTGCTCTTATAGCTGCTGTCATGCTCTCAAATAGATACATAACAGAGCGTTTTCTGCCGGACAAGGCAATAGACCTTATTGATGAGGCATCAGCAAAACTAAGAATGGAAATTGACAGCATGCCTGTTGAGCTGGATGAGATAGAGCGCAGGCTGCGGCAGCTTGAGATAGAGAGGCAGGCTCTTGTTAAGGACGGCAGCGCTGATGCAAAACGCAAGATAGAGAAGATCGGCCAGGAGTCAGCAGAGCTTCAAGGCCAGCGCAATGAGCTGCGCGCGCAGTGGATGAGCGAAAAAGAGATCATCAAAAAGATACGCGACATAAAGGAGCAGATCGAGACAGCAAAGATGGACTCTGAAAAGGCTGAACGCGAGGGAGACCTTGGCAGGGCAGCAGAGTTGAGGTACGGCAAGCTGCTCGAACTCCAGAGAGAGCTCGAGTCAGAAAGCAGCAGGCTTGATGCAGCACAGCAGACAAGAAAGATGCTCAAGGAGCAGGTGGATGAAGAGGATATTGCACAAGTGGTTTCCAAGTGGACAGGCATACCTGTGGCAAGGATGCTGGAGAGCGAAATACACAAGCTCATCAATATGGAATCAGCCATAAGCACACGTGTTGTTGGACAGGAGGATGCGATAAGAGCTGTTTCAGATGCCATAAGGCGGTCGCGCGCAGGGCTTCAGGATCCAAACAGGCCGATAGGTTCATTCCTCTTTCTGGGGCCGACAGGAGTCGGAAAAACAGAGCTTGCAAAGGCTCTTGCTGAGTTTATGTTTGATGATGAAACAGCGCTTGTGCGCATAGACATGTCCGAATACCAGGAGAGGCACACAGTTGCCAGGATGATAGGAGCGCCTCCAGGCTATGTGGGATATGATGAGGGCGGACAGCTTACAGAGGCGATCCGCAGAAAGCCATACGCGGTCGTGCTGTTTGATGAGGTGGAAAAAGCGCATCAGGAGGTATTCAATGTGCTTTTGCAGCTGCTTGATGACGGCAGGCTTACTGACGGACACGGCAGGACAGTGGACTTTAGAAATACAGTGGTGATAATGACATCCAACATAGGCAGCAGCCATATACAGGAAATACTCGAGCGCAGCACAAAAAAAGCGCCAGCGCACTGGTCAGGCAGCAGCAACAGGGACCTCCGCGACAAGGTGATGGAAGACCTGAGGTCATTCTTCAGACCTGAGTTCATAAACAGGATAGATGAGGTGATCATCTTTAATCCATTAAGTGAAGAACTGCTCAGGCAGGTGGTTGATATACAGGTGAGCAGGATGAAAAAGTATCTCGAAGACAAAAAGATCGATATCACACTCACTGATGCTGCAAAGGCGCACATAGCATCAGCAGGATATGATCCTGTTTATGGGGCAAGGCCGCTCAAAAGGACAATACAGAGGGAAATACTCAATCCTCTTGCAGTAAAGCTGCTCTCAGGCGCTTTCAGCGAGGGAGATAAGGTAGAAGTTGATTACAATGGCAGTGAGCTGGTCTTTGAAAAGACAGCAGCAGCCGAGCTTGTTCAATAACAGGCCCTTGGCCTGGTAACTAAAAGATGTCCGGACGAATCAGCGCCGGACAATGGAGGTCGAACATGTCGATCGTAAAGTGGGGCCCTCTCAGGGAGCTGGAAGACATGAGAAGGGATATGGACAGAATTTTTGAAGAATTCTTTGTTCCCTCCTCAAGGAGAAGACACGCCTGGCCTGTACAGGCAGAGGCAGGGCTGATGGCGCCCAATGTAGAGATGTATGACAGAAAGAATGAGATTGTGGTAAAGGCTGAAGTGCCGGGAGTGAAAAAGGACGGACTTGACCTTACGATAACCAAGGATTCACTCACCATAAAAGGCGAGGTTAAAAAAGAGGAGGAGGTGAAGCAGGAAAACTACTACTTCTCTGAAAGAAGCTACGGCACATTCACCCGCTCACTCGCCCTGCCTGTTGAGGTTGAGAGTGAAAAGGCAAAGGCATCTTTTGAAAATGGAGTGCTCGAAATAGTGCTGCCCAAAAAGGAAGAGTCAAAGGCCAAAGAGATAAAAATAGAGGTCAAATAGATTGTTAAAAGAGGCAGTGCGGTTATAACCGCACTGCCTCTTTATTTGACAACTCAAAGTGTTTTCTGCTATAAAATCCTTTCAGTTTTCATGCGGTTTTGCATCAACTGAACAATTTCCCGGGTAGCTCAGCCGGCAGAGCAGGTGGCTGTTAACCACCCTGTCGGGGGTTCGAATCCCTCCCCGGGAGCTTTACTTCCATTCCAGTTGTTATTACCATTCCTCTTGTTTTACATCACTGCAGGATTTATATATACTACTGACAATATGGATGCTGGCAGCATAAACTGCTGTCATCTTAATTTTTTACCCAACCTGCGAGGGTATAATGCTGAGTATAAATTCAGAGACCAAGCCAGGGCATGCTGATCCCGACGCTTCCAGGCTGAAGAAACTCTTTCTGTTGCTTCTTTTTTTCTGGACCCTGCTTCTTCTGATACTTGCCTTGTGGCAATACAACAGGGATTCCAATTCCATTTTCAATCTTGCAATTACAGAGGCAAAAACCGCGTTTGACAAAGATGCCGCATACAGACACTGGGTGGCGATTCATGGCGGTGTTTATGTGCCAGTTACAGAAAAGACACCACCCAATCCTTACCTTAGCAATATTCCTGAAAGAGATATAACAACACCATCAGGCAGAAAGCTGACCCTGATAAATGGCGCATACATGGCGAGGCAGATATATGAGTTTATGGGAAAGGACTATGGTTCTCAGACCCGGATAACAAGCTTGAATCCGCTGCGTCCGGAAAACGCTCCTGATGAGTGGGAAAAAACAGCCCTTCAGCAGATAGAAAAAGGAAAGAATGAGGTCTGGGCTTTTCAGGAGAAGGATGGCGTCAAGAGCCTGCGCTACATCCAGGCTTTTCTCACGCAGAAGGATTGCCTCAAATGCCATGGCTCGCAGGGATACAAAGAGGGCGATGTGCGCGGAGGTATAAGCATATTAATCCCATGGGACAAATACCAACGGCTTTTTAACAGTCAAACACTGCCGGACATATTCGGATATTTCAGTTTATGGGCAATAGGATTTGTCGGTATAATCATGGCAGGCAGGCGCACAAGGCAGTATATGCTTGAGCTAAAAAATGCTGAAGATGAAAAGCGTGAAATGGAACGCCGTCTTCTGCATGCGCAGAAACTCGAAAGCCTCGGCGTTATGGCCAGCGGCATAGCCCATGACTTCAACAATCTTTTGATGGCTGTGCAGGGGAACCTTGAACTTGCGCTTGAAAAGATTGATCAGGATTCATCTGAAAGACGGTTTATATCCAATGCAATAAAAGGCACAAACAGGGCAGCTGAACTAACAAGGCAAATGCTTGCCTACTCAGGCAAAGGCCACTATACGGTCGATCTTTTGAATATAAACGAGATCGTGCAGGATAACATAGACATACTCAGAACAGCGATATCCAAAAAGATAATGCTCAGGCTGAATCTGGATAAGGACATCCCTGTTATAGAGGCTGATGCCGGGCAGATCCAGCAGATAGTCATAAACCTTATCACAAATGCTGCTGAGTCGATAGGCGACAGGGACGGCGTTGTTACCATAACCACAGGCGTTTCATTCTTTGACAAGGATGCTCTTGAAAAGAGTCGGCTCAATGAAAAGCCTGAACCTGGCCGGTATGTATGGCTTGAGGTTTCAGACCCGGGCTGCGGCATGAGTGCACATACACTGCAAAATCTTTTTGACCCGTTTTTCACCACAAAATTCACAGGAAGAGGGCTCGGCATGAGCGCTGTGCTCGGCATAATAAGGCGGCATGAAGGTGCGATCTTTGTTAAGAGCGAACTTGAACAAGGCACAACGGTTTTTGCGCTGTTTCCTCTTGCAAATCTGCCCGAGTCGAGGCAGCCTGCTGTGCAGGGTGACGTGGATGCAGGCAAAGACCGGGAACTTTTTAAGAAGAAGGTAATGGTGGTTGATGATGAAGACATGGTGCGCGAAGTATGTGTTGAGATAGTAAAATTCCTGGGCTTTGATACGATTGCCGCACACGACGGAAATGAGGCAGTTGCCCTGTTCAGGGCTCACAACAAAGAAATAGGCAGTATCATACTTGATCTGACGATGCCGGGAATTAGCGGGGCTGAGACATTTGCTGAAATAAGGAAGATTGATCCTGAAATAAAAATAATCGTTGCCAGCGGATACAGCCATGGATCAGTGCCAAAAAGCATATCAGGTGAACGGAACATGATCTTTATACAAAAACCATTTGTTGTCGATAACCTCAAGAGGGCGCTTCTTAAGAATGCAGGAGACTGATCCTTCGGTTCGGTTGACACAATGAATGGTTTTTAATTATTCTAGCGATTGCGTATATGAGATTATTTCCTAAAGAGACAGATTTCTTCGAGCTTTTTGACAGGGCAGCGCTGAACCTGACAAAAGGCGCCGGCATACTTGTAAACCTGATGCAGCAGTATGACAATATTGACGTACTCGCCAAAAATCTCTACGAAGTTGAGCAGGATGGCGACATGGTTACCCATGACATCATGAAAAAGCTCAACAGCACGTTCGTAACGCCTATCGACAGAGAAGACCTGCACGCGCTCGCTTCGAGGCTTGATGATGTGCTTGATATGATATGGGCTGCTGTTGACAGGCTGGTGCTCTTCAAGCTCGATGCCCCCACTCCGGCTGTCGTAGCGATATCAAAAGATCTGCTGCTCACAACAGAAGTTATAACCAAAGCCATAAAAGAATTGAGAAAAAAGAATTATCAGCACGTGCAGGAGTACTGCATAGAGATAAATAGGCTCGAGAACAAGATCGACCGCGACTTCAGAAACGCCCTTTGTGAACTCTTCAACGGCACCTCGGACGCCATATATATCATAAAGTGGAAGGAAATTTATGAGCTGCTTGAGGATGCCTCAGACAGGTGTGAAGATGTTGCCAACATCCTAGAAGCCATAATGCTTAAATATGCATGAGACATTCACCCTTCTGCTTGTAGTCATTTTTCTCGCCTTAATATTCGATTTCATAAATGGATTTCACGACACTGCAAACGCAATAGCCACATCAGTATCAACAAGAGTGCTCTCTCCAAAAATAGCAGTGCTCATGGCCGCGGTCCTCAATCTTGTGGGCGCTCTGTCAGGAACGGCAGTTGCAAAGACCATGGGCGCAGGCATAGTGAATGCCGGGGCGATAAATCAGATAACCATAATAGCAGCGCTTATTTCAGCAATAACATGGGGTCTCTTTACATGGTATTTCGGCCTGCCGACTTCTTCGAGCCATGCGCTTATATCCAGCATAGTGGGTTCTGCAATAGCGTCTGTTGGCACTGAGGCTGTAATAAGCAAGGGTGTATACAAAGTCCTTGCAGGTCTTCTGGTCTCTCCGATCATAGGCTTTGCACTCGGCTACCTGCTTATGATGGTGCTGCTGCACATATTCAAAAAGTCAGCGCCCTCTACAGTAAGCGGTCTTTTCAGCAGGCTCCAGATAGTGTCAGCAGCATATATGGCATTCAGCCATGGCAGCAATGACGCGCAAAAGACAATGGGAATCATAACAATGGCGCTCGTCAGCTATTACGGACTTGCGGACTTTCATGTGCCGTTCTGGGTTGTGCTTACCTGCGCATCAGTCATGGCGCTTGGAACTGCCGCAGGAGGCTGGAGGATAATAAAAACCCTCGGAGTCAAACTTGTGAACCTCAGGCCTATAAACGGCTTTGCAGCAGAGGCATCTGCTGCAACACTTATAGAAATAGCATCAAGAATAGGCCTGCCTCTGTCCACAACACATGTCATCTCATCGACAATAATGGGCGTTGGCGCATCAAAGCGTTTTTCGGGAGTGAGATGGGGTGTTGGCGGCAACATAATTATGGCATGGGTTATCACAATCCCCTTGTGCGGATTCCTTGCCTGGGCAGTCTGCAAGCTGCTGCTGCTTGCTGTCGGATAAACACCTGCATAGATTAAAGCGAAGGCGACAGACCATACATTCGGAGGGAAAATGATGTCTATTTACGATCTGAAGGATTACGAGAGCGCAAAAAAGAATTTCAGGATAGATGTCCCTGAAAACTTCAATTTCGGTTTCGATGTTATTGACAAGCATGCCAAGGACAGGAACAGGCTTGCGATGATATGGACAGACTCTTCAGGCAAGGATGTAAAAAAGTTTACCTTCTGGGACTTCTCCCGCTATTCAAACAAGGTTGTAAATGCGCTCAGAAAAATAGGCATTAAAAAAGGCGACAAGGTATTTCTTATGCTCCCTCGCATACCTGAGTGGTACGGTATCATTGTGGGCTGTCACAAGCTCGGCGCTGTTGTTATACCTGCGCCAGGACTTCTTACCGCAGCTGACATCGAATACAGACTGCTTAAATCAAAGGCAAACGTAATCATAACCAATGTCTCAAATTATCTGAAGGTTGAAGAGGAGTGCAAAAAGACAGAGTTTCCTCACCTGAGGCACAAGATACTTCTGGACGGCGATGTTGAGGGCTGGCGCAATTTTGAGTCCATGATGGAGCATGCCTCAGCATCCCTCAGTAGAGAGGATATTGAGCAGACATCATCCAATGATCCGTTTCTTCTCTACTTCACATCAGGCACAACAAAATATCCAAAGATGGTTCTGCACAGGTGCACATATCCGCTTGGCCATGTACGCACAGCAGGCCTCTGGCATGATGCGCATCCGAGCGATCTCATATGGGTGCTTTCAGACACCGGATGGGCAAAGGCAGCATGGGGTTTTTACGGCCAGTGGGTGCTCGGCACCGGACTTTTCATTCACAATGCTGAGGGCAGATTCAATCCTAAGCTGACCATGAAGCTTATGCAGGAGCATGGGGTAACCATATTCTGCGCACCTCCCACGGTATACAGAATGCTCATATTGGAAGACCTCTCAGGCTATGATTTTTCGAGCCTTCGCGTAAGCACATCAGCAGGAGAGCCGCTCAATCCAGAGGTGATAAAGGCATGGCGCGAGGCCTCAGGCAGCACCATACGCGAGGCATACGGACAGACAGAAACAACTATGCTTGTGGGCAACTACAGGTTTCTTCCTGTAAAGCCCGGCTCAATGGGCAAACCCTCTCCAGACCTTCAGGTTGAAATACTTGATGACAACAATATGCCTCTGCCATCGGGAGAGGCTGGATTTATAGCTGTAAGGGTCAAGCCTGAAAAACCGGTAGGCATCTTTGATGAGTATCTTGATGAGGCTGAAGAAAACTCGCGCGTATTCAAGGATGGTTGGTACTTTACAGGAGACAAGGCATATAAAGATCATGACGGCTACCTCTACTTCTTCGGAAGAGCGGATGATGTTATAAAGGCTTCCGGCTACAGGATAGGCCCGTTTGAGGTGGAGAGCGTTTTGCAGGAGCACGAGGCTGTTGCAGAGAGCGCTGTTGTTGGCAGCCCTGATGATATAAGGGGCGAGATCGTAAAGGCATTTATCATACTTGCTCCCGGATACAAACCGTCTGAAGAGCTGATGCACGACATACAGGAATATGTGAAGAAGAATACAGCTCCATACAAATATCCGAGAGAGATCGAGTTTGTCGAAGAGCTGCCAAAGACCACCAGCGGCAAGATAAAGAGGGCTGTGCTTAGGAAGATGGAGTTTGACAGGAAGATAGGCAAAAACTTTGACGGAATAGAAAAGTAGTGAAACAGAAAAGGGCCTCGAAAGAGGCCCTTTTTTTAGTTAAAAGCTTTTCAGCTTAACGGCTCTCTTCAGAACTCTCGTCGTTCTCCTTCTCTTCAATGAACCTGAAGAGATTGTCCATTGCATCAATCTGCTGAAGCCGCTTGTTGCTGCCTGAATATCTGATAACATCTTCGATAAAATCCGGTGACTCAGGAGAGTCTGAATTGTAAACTCCGCGTTTTGTGACCTTGTAGGTCTCTATTTCCGTGCTCAGTTTTTCAGCGGAGCCCATTACTTTTCTGATGATTATGAAACCGCTTTTTGCGCTGGTGGAGTTCATGGCGTCACGCAGGAAGTTGACTGTATCATTCCAGTGTTTAAGTGAAAAGGCTATGTCAGCATGAATGATAAGTTCTGCCTCACTGGTGAGATCAACAGAGGTGATAAGCAGTTCATTCGACAAGTTCCATATATTCTCTATGGTATCCCTGCCGACCTGATCAGCAGGAGTGGAGAGCTTTACATAAAGCGCGCGAATCTCTCTGTGCAGTTCCATGCCCTTATTATATCATTTGGCTGAAAATTAAATCTCAAGCAAAATTTGTGTAATTTGTTAGGCCATGCCATTGTCTGCATGATATACTTAGACCATGAGAAAAGCCGTATTGCTGCTGTTGGTCGCTGTTATCATATTTTCTTTTGCGCCTTATGTTCAGGCATATCAGGCCGGAGTAATTGCGCCAGATTTTATGCTTCCTGATCTTGAAGGCAAAAAAGTACGGCTGTCGGATTTCAGAGGCAAGGCAGTGCTTCTGAACTTCTGGGCCACATGGTGCGGCCCATGCGTTAAGGAGATGTCAGACTTTAATGATCTTTATGTAACCTTGAAAAACAGGGGGCTTGTTGTCATAGGAGTTTCTGTGGATCTGTCGGAAGAGTCTGTGAGATATTTCGTTAAAAAGAAAAAGCTGCTCTTCCCTATACTTCATGACAAGACCAAGGATGTTGCAGGCAGCAAATACAGAACATATGGTCTGCCTACAACTTTTCTGATAAAGCCGGATGGAACAATTACGGAAAAGCTGATCGGCGAAAGGCCGTGGGGCTCGCAAAAGATGAAGGAGAAGATTTACAGCATCCTGCCCAAAAGCAAGTAGCGCTGCTTTTACATTTCATTACCCTCTTTTATATAATATTGCGTTGTACCAATAAAGGGGAAGGATGCTTTTATGAACGACACTGTACTTCAACAATCTCGGGACACAGCTTTTCTGAAGGGAAAGGCCCGACAGATCAGAATCGAAATTCTCAAAATGCTTACAGCCGCTGCATCAGGACACACAGGCGGTTCTCTCTCATCAGCCGACATAGTGGCTGCTCTCTATTTCTACAAGATGAAGCACAATCCATCAGATCCCTCCTGGCAGCAGAGGGACAGGTTCATACTCTCAAAAGGACATGCTGCGCCGCTTCTGTATTCAGCGCTCGCTCTTTGCGGATACATGGAGACAGACAACCTCTGCACTCTCAGAAAGGTGGGCAGCAATCTTCAGGGTCATCCATGCTCAAAGATGGTAGAGGGCGTTGAGGTCTCAACAGGCTCGCTCGGCCAGGGGCTCTCGATTGCAAACGGCATCGCGCTTGGCCTGAAGCTCGACAAAAATCCTGCAAGGGTATATTGCCTGCTTGGTGATGGAGAGACGCAGGAAGGCCAGGTGTGGGAGGCTGCGATGACAGCGCACCACTACGGCCTGGACAACCTCTGCGCTTTTGTTGATCTGAACGGACTCCAGATAGATGGGCCTTGCGAAGATGTTATGAAGATAGAACCTGTGCCTGACAAGTGGAGGGCATTCGGCTGGAATGCTTTAGAGATAAATGGGCATGATATGGCTCAGATAACAGATGCGCTTGATGAGGCTGAGAAATCAAAAGGCAGGCCGACTGTGATTCTTGCCAGGACAGTAAAAGGCAAGGGCGTATCATTTTTTGAGGGCAAGGTAGAGTACCACGGCACACCGCCCACGCAGGATGAACTGAATAAAGCTCTGGAGGAGTTGAATAAAGATGGGCAGTAGAGAATCAGCAGAAGACAAAAAAAACATATCAACTGATTTTGCAGGCGAGGCTGTTGCAACAAGAGATGCCTACGGTACAGCTCTTGCGGAACTCGGCAGGAAGAACAGCAGGGTTGTTGCGCTTGATGCGGATCTTTCGTGCTCCACAAAGACAAATAAATTTGCAAAGGCTTTTCCTGAAAGGTTTTTCAATATAGGCATATCAGAGCAGGATATGGTTGGCACAGCATGTGGGCTTTCGCTCGCAGGCAAAATACCTTTTGCATCCACATTTGCAGTGTTTGCAACAGGCAGGGCATGGGAGCAGCTGAGGCAGAGCGTATGCTATTCCAACCTTAATGTGAAGATAGCTGCAACTCATGGCGGACTCACTGTCGGCGAAGACGGCGCATCGCACCAGTCGCTCGAAGATATTGCGATAACAAGGGCGCTGCCGAACATGACAGTTATAGTTCCTGCTGATGGATACGAAACAGTTCAGGCAATCAATGCTGCTGCCGAGTATGAAGGGCCTGTATACATAAGGCTCGGCAGGGCAAAAGTCCCGGCAGTGATGCCCGCTGACTACAAGTTCAAGATCGGCAGGGCGCATGTGTTCAGCCTTGGCAGGGATGTGACGATAATAGCTACAGGGATAATGGTTGCAGAAGCCCTTGCAGCAAAGGAGCTGCTTTCAAAAGAGGGCATAGACGCAGGCGTAATAAACATGGCCTGTATAAAGCCTCTTGATAAAGAGGCTGTGATCTCGGCAGCAAAGGCATCAAGGCTCATTATCACTGCTGAGGAGCATTCTGTTATAGGCGGTCTTGGCGGAGCTGTTGCAGAGTGTCTTTCTGAGAATTGCCCGAAGCCGTTGATCAGGATCGGCACGAACGACACATTCGGATGTTCAGGCACGCCGAAGGAGCTGTTGAAGCTGTTTAAGCTCACGGCTGCAGATATAGCGGAGAAGGCGAGAAAATTCCTGACGGAGGGTTGATTTGATCTCCCTGCAGAATGTATCCAAGCTGTATGAGAGCCAGTCTGTACTGAAGAACATAAGCTTATCAGTGGGAAAGAGCGAGATGGTCTACATAACCGGCCCCAGCGGAGCGGGAAAGACCACGCTGCTCAAGATGATCTACCTTGCAGAATGGCCTGATGAGGGCGAAATGACTATAGGGGATTTTCACCTTTCCTTCTGGGACTCCAAACTCGGCTGGGAGGTCTCCAAGTCAGACATATCCCAGTGCAAGCCGTTTAAGATAACCGACATACCATACCTCAGACGTGACATTGGAATAGTCTTTCAGGATTTCAAGCTTCTGCCCAACAGGACAATATTCGAAAACATAGCCCTTGCCCTAAGGGTGCGGGATGAAAAAGAGTCAGAGATCAAGTCTCTTGTTTCCGAGGCGCTTAAAAGAGTGCATTTGAGACACAAGGCAGACAGCTATCCAAGAACGCTCTCAGGCGGAGAACAGCAGAGGATAGCGATAGCAAGGGCTATAGTAACAAAGCCGCAGATCATACTTGCTGATGAACCCACAGGCAACCTTGACTGGGACACTGCTGCCGGCATATGGAGACTCTTTGGCGAGATAAACCTTAGCGGCTGCACCATGTTGATCGCTACTCACAACAAGGATGTATTCACTAATTCCGGCAAGAGGGTTTTTTATCTGGATTCAGGAGAACTTGCCAAAGAGGTGGTGGGATAATGAGTCTATCATATTCCTTCAAGTCAGCTGCAAAGAGCCTCGTAAAGGAGAAGTGGATAAACCTCCTTTCCGTATTTACAGTTGCATCGAGTTTGCTTATGCTGATATTCGTCTTTCTGTTTCTCTACAACACCCATGTGCTTGTGCAGAAGCTGCCCGAGCGCTTTTCAATGGTGGTTTATCTCAAAAACAATATTTCCCAGGATGATACGCAGGCGCTGCTCGAAGAGTTCAAAAAGCGCAAGGACATAGAGATAGCAAAATACAGCTCAAAGGAGCGCGCGCTTGAAGATCTTAAGGAAAAGCTCGGTACATCGAGATTTCTGCTTGAAGGCCTTGAGGAGAATCCTCTCTCATCGTCATTTGAGCTCAAGCTGACGCGGGAGGCTGCGCTCACCCAGAAGACGGTAAAAAAAATACATGATGAAATAATGAAGATGCCTGGAGTGGATGATGTCTACTATGGTGAAAAGGTTGTAACAGCATTTCACCTTGTCCAGAGATCCATTCAGAACAGCAGCATAATAATATTCCTGGCAATGGCGCTCGGAGTTGTCTTTGTCATCTACAGCACGGTGAAGATACTCTTTTACAGGCGCACTGATGAGATAGAGACCCTCAAGCTGCTAGGCGCTACCAGAGGGTTCATAAGACAGCCTTTTCTTATAGAGGGCGGCATTATAGGGCTGTTGGGAGGAGCGCTTGGAGTGTTCGGCGCTTTTGTATTCTATGTGGGCGTAACATACAGGCTCAGCTCTGTTATCCCGCTGCTTAACAAACTGGCCTTCCCTCTTGTGATGCTTGCTGCCCTTCCTGCCGCAGGTCTTGCGCTCGGCATAATCGGCGCTGCGATCGCGATAGGGAGACTCAAGCTATAACCCATGCCTGTCCACGGCCTTATAAAAAAGGCTTCAATATGTATGGCTGCTGCGCTCTGTTTTGCAGCATGGCACTCTCCTGCTTTTTGCAAGAGCGCTCAGGACGAGTACGGCAAGATACAGCAGGACCTCAAGGAGAGCAAGAAAAAACTCGCCACCGCCAGGAAGGCGGAACGCAATGTGCTCGACGAGATTAAGAAGGTTTCGAATGAGCTGAGGGATATTGAAGCACAGCTCACCGCGCAAAAAGCCAGGGTCTCAAAACTCCAGAAAGACATTTTATCTATAAGCCAGGAAATACTTCGCAAGGAGGATGCGCTCAAAATTCAGAAGAGGCATCTTCAGAAGAGACTCCGCGCACTTCAGAAGTACAATGTTGAACAGGACGCCCTTCTGGTTCTGCTTAGCAGGGAGGATATTACAGACTCTCTCCGGATTGTGCGTTATATCAGCGATATAGCTGCTTACGACAAAAAAACAATAGATAATTTCAATAAGGCTGTCAGAGTGTTGTACGAAAAGCATAACACCCTGAAAGCATCTCTTGAAGACCTTAAAAAAGAGGAAGAGCATTTAGCAAGACTCAACTCCTCTCTTGCTGAAAAAAAGAAGGAGCATGAGGCGCTTCTCGCATCCGTGAGAAAAGAAAAAGGCGTGTATGAAAAGATGATAAAAGATCTTAATGAGTCATCAAAGAGAATGCTCAGGATAATACAGGAGTCAGAACGGTCTGAAAGAGACAAAAAGCGCAGGCAGGCCGCAAAGCCAGGCCAGAAAAAGGAAGAACATGCTGAAGATGCAGGCAGCTCTTTCAGCAGACTAAAGGGCCATCTGCCATGGCCTGTAAACGGGCATGTGGCGATAAAATACGGATCGCAGCTTGATCCTGTATTCAACCTGCCTGTGTTCAGAAGCGGCGTGCATATAAAGGCAGCCGCAGCTGCTCCTGTAAAAGCGGTCAGTGAAGGCAGGGTTGTGTTTGCGGATGAGTTCAAGGGATACGGCCAGATGGTTATAGTGAGTCATGGCGATGGTTATCACTCTTTGTACGGCAATCTTGCGAGGATTTTTGCAAAGAATGAGAGTATAATTAAGGAAGGGCAGTCCATAGGGGAAGTCGGCGATTCAGATGCCCTGGGGAGTCACGGTCTTTATTTCGAGATCAGGTACAGAGGAAAGCCTCTTGACCCTCAACAGTGGCTCAAAAAATAGATTGCCGCAGCTGCGGTCCTGTCAAGATCCTTAATCAGCTGCACCCCTTTTTGTAATTTGCCAGGAGGATAAAACAGATGTCTCTGAAGAAGAAATTTATCATTGCCGGACTCGTGTTTGTGCTCGGAGCAGCCGGCATTCTTGCCGGCCGCTGGGCCATAGCCACTGTGAGCGCTGAGAGTGATTATGAAGACCTCAGGATGTTTACGGAAGTCATCACCCAGATAAAGAAGAACTATGTCGAGGATGTGAAGATAAAAGACCTTATCAGGAATGCTGTAAAAGGCATGGTCAGTTCTCTTGATCCACACTCATCATACATGACCCCTGAGGCTTACAAAGAGATAAAGGTGGAGACCAAGGGAGAGTTCGGCGGGCTCGGCATACAGATAGCCATAAAGGACGGACTGCTTACGGTAATAGCGCCCATAGAAGATACGCCGGCTTACAAGGCAGGCATTCTTGCCGGAGACCGCATACTGAAGATAGACCAGGCATCAACAAAAGAGATGAGCCTTCAGGATGCTGTATCGAAAATGCGCGGTCAGAAGGGCACAAAAATAGTACTTACGATTATAAGAGAAGGGTGGAAGGATACAAAAGACTTCACCCTTGTGCGCGACATCATAAAGGTCAAGAGCGTAAAGAGCAAGATGCTGCCAAATAATATCGGCTATGTGAAGATAACCCAGTTTCAGGAAGGCACAGGCGCAGAGCTTGAGGACGCACTTTCAAAACTCAAAAAAGCTGGGATGGCATCGGTCATTCTTGATCTCAGAAATGATCCGGGTGGTCTGTTGAACAGCGCTGTTGAGGTGGCTGAGCAGTTTCTGCCTGCAAACAAGCTGGTTGTATACATAAAGAACCGCAAGAATGAAAAGCTGGAATACTTTACTGAATACAAAGAGCCCTATCTCGACACGCCGATGGTTGTGCTTGTAAACCAGGGCAGCGCGAGCGCCTCTGAGATTGTCGCAGGCGCGCTGAAGGACTGGAACAGGGCAGTTGTGGTTGGTGTGCAGACATTCGGCAAGGGATCTGTCCAGAGCCTGCTGCCGTTGAGCGACGGCTCGGGTTTGCGGCTCACAACAGCAAAATACTACACGCCCAATGGCACAAGCATACAGGGGGTCGGCATAACACCTGATATAGTTGTGAAGCTTCAGGCCAAAAACGGAAAAGAGATTACAGTTGTGAGAGAGCGCGACCTCGAGAGGCATCTGAAGAATGACCAGATGAAAGAAGGCGAAAGCGAAAAAGAGACAATGCCGATTGAGGTTGATGAAAAAGACGATCTCCAGCTCCAAAGGGCCATAGAGACCATCAACACATGGAAAGTGCTGGAAAAGATGAAGAAGGCGGCCTGATTAAATGAGCCGCCTTGTATTTGACATAGAAACATACGGTCTTGATTTTGACTCCCTTGATCAGGAGGTGCAGGACTACCTCCTGAAGTCTGCTGAAACGCCTGAAGATGAACTCAAGGTGCGAGACAGTCTGGGACTCTTTCCTGTTACAGCCGAGGTTGTTGCCATCGGCATGCTCAATCCTGATACCAACAAGGGCGCTGTATATTTCCAGACTCATGGGGACATGCTGCTGCCGTTTGAAGAGGAAGGCATAAAATACGAATGCGGCACAGAAAAGGAACTGCTCGAAAAATTCTGGGCAGCAGTCAAGTCCTATGATCAGGTCATAACATTCAACGGCCGTTCTTTTGATGCGCCGTTTCTTGCCGTCCGCTCTGCTGTGCACAGGATCAGACCGTCAGTGAACCTAATACCCAACAGGTATGACAAGAGCCATATAGACCTGTTCGATCAGCTTTCATTTTATGGAGTCTCGCGCCGCAGATTCAGCCTTGACATGTGGTGCAGGACATTCGGCATACAGAGCCCCAAGGCTGAAGGCATATCAGGCCAGGATGTGAGGACACTATACAAGGAAAAGAAGTTTGTTGATATAGCGCGCTACTGCGCCAGGGATGTCAGGGCAACAAAAGAACTTTTCAGTGTATGGGAATCATTCATCAAGCCGCCGCAGTAGTGATGTCAGTGTTTATGTAGTCAGCGATCTTGCCTGGTTCAAAACGCTCTTCATGCAGCACTCCGCGTATAAAGGATAATATCTTTTTTCTGCCGCTCTCAGTCAGTTCAGGATAGAAGATGGGATTTGCGACCACAGCTGCCCTGAAAGCTAAAAACGGAGCAGCCACCTCAAATATCTCAGAGTCAGAGGTTGCGTCGACATAGACCTTCAGAAATTCATCCATCGCCTGTTTGTAAGCCCCTTCGTAACTGTCTTTCAGCATTATTGAGAAGAAGACATAGTTTATTGCGAGCGCGGTTATGTCATCAGCAGCATCTCCCCACGGCCCCCTGCTCCTGTCGAGTACAACAAAATCGTCTCCAGCGCTATTGAACCATATGTTGCCAGGATGAAAATCGCCATGCACGCGGCAGAGCCTGTGCGCCTTTCTCTTTATGCGGACTCTCCAGTCAATGCAGAGCTTCTCTATCTCTGCCATCTGGCGGTAGCTCAATACTCCGTCAGGGTAGGAATCGAAAACACCCATCAAACATTCTCCATGACCAATGTTGTCGCGCAGTTTTCTCCAGTACAGAGCTCTTGACTCTTTTTTTACTGAGTGCACTTCAGCGAGGTATTCAGCGAGCAGTTTTATTTTGCTTCTGTCAGTATCATCAAGGGACTTTTTTTCTGCCATCAGCCTGAGGTCATGGAAATAGTTTGTGCCTGATGCCTCTTCCATCAGAAGGTAATATTCTTTGCCTCCGCCAACGGACTTTATTGTGCCGTTGTCCATCTCAGCCAGCACATCCAGCGCAGCAACATGTTTTGGTATATTGCCGAACTCATCAAGGTCCAACAGAAACGAGGCAGCCCTGTCTGATGGATAGTCATGACCCAGGCCTTCAGCAAAGAGGGCTTTCAGCACATAGCGCTTGCGGCCGGCAGCTGACTCTATATCAGCAAGAAATCCTGTTCCATGAACGCCTGAGCCGAGCATGGTTATGTTTATATTGAGTGCGCCTGGCAGGATATTGCGGAGGTGCTGCTTTATCGCATCCTGGTTGATCATGACACCTCCGCTGTCGAAAGGGTATTGCTAAAGAGCGCCGAAGTTGTCAGCGTGCCGCTCGGCAAATTCGCTGAAAGTGTATCTGTGCTCCTGCGTGCCGTATTGCTCAACAGCATATACAGCAGCAACAGCAGCCATCTTTGCAGCATTCACAAGCGATTTTCCCATAGCGAGACCTTTTATAAGTCCTGCCCTGTACGCATCACCTGCGCCGGTCGGGTCAACCACTTTTGATATCTTTGCAGCAGGTATCATTGTCTCGCCTGATGCGTCAGCCACAATTGATCCCTTTTCTCCAAGTGTTGTGATTATCGCGCCTGTCATGCTGAGCAGTTCATTCTTTTTCATCCCAGTCATTTTCATTATCAGCTCAAGCTCATAGTCATTGGATATAAGGATCGAGGAGCCTTTTATCCATTCAGTGAGGCTCTGGCTGTCCCATGCTGTAAGGGACTGGCCCGGATCGCATATGCACTTGATGCCGAGCCTTTTATACTCCTGAGCGTATATCTTCATATCATCCAGATTGCCGGGTGACATTATGGCTATCGAGTCAGCTGCATTGGTGCTGAAGCTGTGTTCTGACCTGTGCTTCATCGCGCCTGGATTAAAACCTGTTATCTGGTTGTCAGCCTTGTCTGTTGTGATATATGCTCCAGCCGTGAACTCGCTTTCTATCACCTTTATGCCGTCGAGCGGCAGTCCGAGTTCCTTCAGCCATCTGCTATAATTGTGATGGTCTTTTCCAATGGTTGCAAGTATGAGGGGTTTTTCATCAAGCAGTTTAAGCGAATAGGCGATATTGCCTGCTGTGCCGCCGAACTTTTCAGCCATGCCGTTTACTGTAAAGCAGACATTGAGGATATGTATCTTGTCAGGCAGTATATGGTCTGAAAAATTACCTGGGAAATCCATTATCCTGTCGTAAGCGAGCGATCCTGATACAAAAATGTTCATTGTTGATCTCCTGTTGTTTTCAGCTTTATTTATTCTGCTTTATTGAGCTCTGCAAGCAGCTTTTCAGCGGTCTTTGTGTTGAACCCCTTCACCCCTCTTATCTCATCAACAGTGGCGGCTCGTATCTTTTGCAGGCTGCCGAAGTGGCGCAGCAGTTCGAGTCGTTTTTTGTTCCCGATGCCGTGTATGTTATCAAGAACAGAAGAGGTGAGCCGCTTGTCGCGCAGCTTTCTATGGAAGCTTATAACAAAGCGGTGCGCCTCGTCACGGATTCTTTTCAAGAGTAAAGAGGACTTGGCTCTATCTTCCAGGTCAATGAACTTTCTGCTGCTTACAAACGCCCTGTCAGGTTTTTTTGCAACAGCTATCACGTTCAGATCGAGCCCCATGCTGCTGATAATCTCTTTTGCTGCCTCCAACTGGCCGCGGCCTCCGTCGATCAGCACAAGATCAGGCAGGTGCTCTTTTATGCTGGTCAATATTTTTTCAACGCTCTCGCGCATCATCGCATAGTCGTCAACACCGTCAACGCTCCTGATTTTTATATGCCTGTAGAGGTCTTTTCTGAAGGCGCCTCCTGACCAGTATACCAGCGCGCCGACAGACTCGCTGCCCTGTATTGTTGAGACATCAAATGCAGCTATTGATTCAGGGGCAGAATCCATGCCGAGCCTTTCAGCAAGCTCTTGCCCAGCAGAAGTTGCTTTGTTTTTTTCGCTCATCCTCGCAAGCAGCCTTGCATTCTCTTCAGCCATTTTGAGCAGATCGAGTTTTTTCCCTCTCTGCGGTGATTCAAACCTGACCCTGCGGCCGGCCTTTTCTTCAAGCCATGCAAGCAGGCTGCTGTCAGAAGGCCTGCTGCGCAATATTATAACCGGCGGAGGAATTATCTCTCTTGCATAAAGACCCTGAACAAAACCGGTGGCAGCCCGTTTTTTGTCATCAGCAACATGGTCATTTATGCTGAACTCCTTTGAGCCTGTTATTATCCCGTTTCTGATGAAGAGGACGCTGGCGCTCCTGTTTACCCCTTCTTCAGCATCTTCATAAAAACCGATCACATCAATATCCCCGAGATCAGGCGATATTACTTTTTGCGACTCAAAGGCCTTCTGCAAAAGGCTGATCTCATCCCTGACAGACGCAGCCTCTTCATAATGCATGTCTTCTGAGAGGCGGCGCATCTTTGCCTCAAGTGCAGCGATGAGTTCAGTACGCTTGCCTCTGAGAAACAGCACAACCTCGTCCACAATTTTTCTGTACGCTTCATTGGATATTTTTTGCGCGCATGGGGCAGGGCATTTTTTCATCTGGTGCTGTATGCATGGCCTTATTGGTTTGTCCAGGTTGTATCTGCACGGCCTGAGCGTAAAGTGCCTGCGGATGAATGAGAGCGCCTCATGCATGGATTGTGCAGGCACATACGGCCCGAAATACGCGCTGCCGTCCTTCTTTATCCGTCTGACCACCTCAATGCACGGCCACTTGTCCTGAATAGTAAGCCTGATGTAGGGATAATTTTTGTCATCGCGCAGCACGATATTAAAACGGGGCTTGTGCTGTTTGATGAGATTGGCTTCGAGTATGAATGCTTCCAGCTCATTTGATGTGGCAATGAATGTAAAGTCCTTTATCAGCTTCACCATTGCGGCTTTTCTTGCATCAAGCGCTGATGAGTTCTGAAAATAACTGCGCAGCCTGTTTCTGAGATTTTTGGCCTTGCCGACATAGAGAATTTTTTCATTCCTGCCCCTGAACATATAGACGCCTGGAGAAGAAGGGGCGAGTGCGATCTGTTTCATACAATAATAATATCATTTTCAGCATATGGAGTATTCGTTCGGATTGCGGTTATAATTTAGAAATGAAAAAATGGCCGGTTGTTGTTATAGTCTGTCTTGCAGCAGTCATCTTCGGCGGCTTTGCAGGACTGCTCTACTGGAACTTCTCTGATCTGCCGGAGATAAGGCAGCTGGAGATATACAAGCCTCTTGAGACCTCTGTTGTATATTCATCAGACAATAAAGTGCTGGCTGAGTTTTATCTGGAGCGCAGGATATTCATTCAGCACTTTAACATCCCTGCAAGACTGAAGAACGCATTCATAGCGATCGAGGATGAGCGTTTTTATTCCCATCCTGGTGTTGACATGATCGGCATTATAAGGGCGCTGGTAAAAGACATTATGGCCGGCGGCATTGTGGAAGGCGGCAGTACAATAACCCAGCAGCTCGCAAAGATGCTTTTTCTGAAGTCAGAACGCAGCCTTTCGAGAAAGATCAAGGAAGCAGTGCTCTCTGCTCAGATCGAGCGGCGCTACACAAAAGACGAGATCCTGGGAATGTATATGAACCAGGCATACTTTGGAACAAGGGCATACGGCATAGAGGCTGCTGCGCAGACATACTTCAACAAGTCAGCTGTTAATCTGGATGTTGCTGAAGCAGCAATGCTTGCAGGGCTGACAAAGGCTCCATCAGTATACTCACCGTTCAAGAATCCTGAAAAGGCCCTTAACCGCAGGCAGCTCGTTCTCAAAAAGATGCTCGCCAACAAATTTATCACTACCGAGGAGTATGAAAAGGCGAGGACAGAGCCTCTGCCTCCTTCGCCCTATTTCAGAAAGTATGAAGCACCTTATTTTGTTGAGCATCTTAGGCAGCAGCTCGAATCAAAATACAATGATCAGGTCTACACATCAGGGTTGAAAATAGTATCAACCATAGACTATGGCATGCAGAAGACTGCTGAAGAAGCGGTCAAAAAAGGCATAGAGTCCGTTCAAAAAAGAGTGAAGCCTACTGTGCAGGCAGCGCTTGTTGCCATTGATCTGCAGACAGGACAGATAAAGGCTCTTGTTGGGGGAACGGATTTTTGGGTTACCCAGTACAACAGGGCCACAATGGCCCTTCGCCAGCCTGGCTCGGCTTTCAAGCCGATTGTTTATGCTACCGCATTGCAGGAAGGGTATGAGCCTGATGACACCATAGCTGACGGTCCGATAGTCTTCCCAGGCTCAAGGCCAGGGGCAAAGTGGTCTCCCAAAAACTATGACGGCAAGTTTCACGGCATAGTAACACTGAAAAAGGCGATCGCGCTCTCACTCAATACAGCAACAGTGAGGCTTGCTCACCAGGTGGGAGTGGACAAGATCATAGCAACCGCGCGAAAGGCAGGCATAAGAAGTGTCATGCAGCCGTACCTTCCCATAGCGCTCGGGGCCTCTGATGTTACGCTTATGGAGCTCACAGCAGCATACGGCTCTTTTGCCACTGGCAAAAAGATTGAACCTCTCACATACGAAAAGATTCTGAACAGGGACGGCCTATTGATCGAAGAGGTCTTCCCATACCAGACAGAGGCATTTTCAGAAGATGTTGTTGAAGGCATGAAGACCCTTCTTGCAGAGGTGGTAAATTCAGGCACAGCTGTTCAGGCGAAATCGCTAAAAAGGCCTGTATACGGCAAGACAGGCACGACTAATGATTTTTCTGATGCATGGTTCATCGGGTTTGATGACAGGTTTGTTGTTGGAGTCTGGGTCGGAAGGGACAACCACAAGCCAATAGGCAACAAGGAAGCAGGAGCAAGGGCAGCGCTGCCGATCTGGATTGACTTTATGAAATCCCTGCAATGATAATAACACTCAGTATTAACTACGGGAAAAGCGAAGGTTATACTGATAAATGAAAATGGCTGGTCTTAAAAGGCAGCTTCGTGTTGATAAAGAGCTGGTGATAGTTTTTTTGCTTGTTGCGATTACCGGCTTCATTTTCCATTTTGTCACAAACCAGAGAACATTCCTCAGCTTTTTCTATATACCGATACTGATCGGCGCGTATCTTTATGGAAAGCGTTATGCTGTTTTTTCCGCGCTTCTTTCGATCATCATTGTTGGGTGCATCGCTTATTTTATACCTGACAAGTTCAGCCTCGATTCTGATAATTCTGAATTTTCGAAATGGCTGGATATAGCAACATGGGGCGGATTCCTGATGGTTACAGGATATCTTATGGGCCATCTCTACGAAAAGAAGGAGTCCGCGATTCATGAAGTGAGACAGACATACCAGGGCATAATCGAGATGCTCTCGATAGTCATAGAGTCTGTTGACAGCCATACGCAGAGTCACTCATACAGAGTTTCAACTATAGCCGAGATGATTGCAAAACAGCTCGGATGCAGTGAGGTTGAGACTGAAAATATAAGGGTTGCGGCACTGCTGCATGACATTGGCAAGATAGGTGTAAGCGCTGATGTACTGAAAAAGGTCGGCGTTCTATCCGAGACAGAGAGGCAAGAGATTAAAAAACATACTGACCATGCTGCTGGCATACTCCAGCCTCTTGGCAGCAGAGTGCTCGATCTGCTGCCCATAATACTATCTCATCATGAGAGAGTTGATGGCGGAGGTTACTACAATGCCTCAGGAGATGCGATACCGCTCGGAGCAAGGATAATAGCGGTTGCAGATGTTTATGATGCGCTTACAACTGACAGGCCTTACCGCAAGGCATTCAGCCCGATGCAGGCAAAAGATGAAATTAATAAAAATGCGGGGTCGCAGTTTGATCAAATAGTGGTAGAGGCATTTAATCTTGTATTTCTGAAGCTTGAGGTTGACAGCCCGCTGATGCCTTCCAGGAAAATTGTGAACTGATTTTCAGAATTGCGGAAAGATTGTTAAACAGCTTCTGCCTGCACTATGCTGCCCATCCTGCGCAGTCTCTTGTACCTTTCATCAATAAGCTTTGCGCATGATTTGCAGCCTATGGTCTCTATGGCTTTTACAATGTATTCTGAAATATTTTCTGCTGTGAGTTTAGGATCTCTGTGTGCGCCGCCAAGCGGCTCTGGAATTATGTCATCGATTATCTTGAATGACTTCAGGTCCTGCGCTGTGATCCTCAATGCTGAAGCAGCTTTTTCGTATTCCACTGCTCCAACAGCAGCCCCGTTCTTCTTCCAGAGTATGGCTGCGCAGCCTTCTGGAGAGATGACAGAGTAGACCGAATGCTCAAGCATGAAGAGCCTGTCAGCAACGCTCAGTCCGAGCGCGCCTCCGCTGCCTCCTTCGCCGATCACAACCGAGATTATAGGTGTATTTAGCTTTGACATCTCCTGAAGATTGAGCGCGATTGCTTCAGCCTGTCCGCGCTCTTCAGCTCCTATGCCGGGAAAAGCTCCGGGTGTGTCAATAAAAGTGACTATCGGCTTTTTGAAGCGTTCAGCAAGCTGCATCAAGCGCAGCGCTTTTCTGTAGCCTTCAGGATTGGGCTGGCCGAAGTTGCGCTGTATGCGCTCTTTGGTTCCCCTTCCTTTCTGGTGTCCGATGATAACAACCGGTATCCCCCTGAGCTTCCCTATGCCGCCCACTATGGCAGCATCATCAGCAAAGCGCCTGTCGCCATGCAGTTCGATAAACTCATCGATCATCATGTTTATATAGTCGATTGTGTAGGGCCGTTCGGGGTGCCGCGCTATGAGTGTCTTTTGCCATGGATTGAGGTCTGCAAATATGTCTGACCTCAGGTCCTCGGCCTTTTTTTCGAGTTTTTTTATCTCAGAGTCTATATTGATCTCGGATGTGTCCGAGAGCTTTTTCAGATCCTCTATCCTGCGCTCGAGTTCTTCGAGCGGCTTTTCAAAATCAAGATAATAGTTCATCAATCATTCTCCATCAAATTAAAACAAGAAATCGCGGACTCTAACAATAGATTTTTACTTTGCAGCCGGTTATCTTTTCCACTTCCAGCAGAAAGCCCGGCCCTGGCTGCAGGCATGAAGATAATATAACACAGCATGAGGGCAAAAAGAATTTAAATACAACGGATATGCTGTCCTTGCTGCCAGAGTTTCTTACCATCAGACTGCTTATTTTCTTTAGTTTGTCGCTGTTGATAAGGCTGCATTTAACAGGCACTTCATATTTTATGTTTATGCCGATGTCTTTAAGATTGTCTATCTCTCTTGCTATGAGCCTTGAGCCCTTGTCTCCGCTCAGCGCATTGCCCCGTATTATCACCAGCTCGCCCTTGCGGAGCAGGTCTCCTGCTTTTTTTGCTGCATCCTGAAATACCATCGCCTCGCAGCTGCCTGTCTCGTCCTCCAATGTAAGATACGTTGTAACTCCCCTTGCGCCTGAGCGGTTTTTTGTATCTGTAATAACTCCTGCAACATATGCCTCAGCCCGCTCAGAGAGGTTTGCCACGCCCTCAAGAGGCATTACGCCTGTTGAGGAGAGTTTGTTTCTGTATCGTGTGATCGGATGGCCTGAGACATAAAACCCGAGCGCCTCTTTTTCAGAATTCAGAAGCGTATTTTCATCCCAACCCTCAACCTTGTTCTCAGCAGGTTCATTCCCGAACAGGCTCATGCCGCTGTTTTTTAGTGCAGCGCCGCTGATGCGTGCTATTGCTGATGCGCGCGATACATTCGGCGCTTCAGAAAAGAGTGAGTCAAACGCGCCTGCCTTGGTAAGGCTTTCCAGCACCTTCTTGTTCACCTTCTTGTTCTCGACACGCGAAAGAAACTGATCGAATGATTCGAATTTGCCGCTGTTGCGCTCAGAAAGCATCGCTTCTATGGCTGCTGTTCCAACTCCCTTGACAGCCTCGAGGCCGAAGCGTATCGAGCTGCCGATTATATTGAACTCGCGTCCGCTCTCATTTATATCAGGAGGCAGCACTTCTATGGACATGCTTCTGCACTCGTTTATCAGTTTGACAATCTTGTCCGTGTCGCCCATGTCTGTGCTCAGGTTTGCTGCCATGAACTCCACCTTGAAGTGGGTCTTCAAATAGGCTGTCTGGTAAGCAACATAAGCGTATGCTGCTGAGTGGGATTTGTTGAATCCGTACTGCGCAAACGGCTCCATCTTTTCGAAAAGCTCTTTTGCTTTTTTCTCAGGGATGTTGTTTTTTATCGCACCTGCGATAAAGTCCTCTTTTTGTTTTGCCATCTCTTCAGGCTTCTTTTTGCCCATTGCCCGTCTGAGCAAATCCGCCTGTCCGAGAGAGAACTTTGCGACCTCATTCGCTATCATCATAACCTGTTCCTGATATAGAATGATGCCGTATGTCTCCCCAAGTATAGCTTTCAGCTCGGGCAGTTCATATGTTATCTGCGACTCATCTTTTTTGTTCCTGATAAAATCATCGATCCATGCCATGGGGCCTGGTCTGTATAGAGCAACAAGCGCGATAAGGTCTTCGAATCTGTTCGGCTGCATTCGTATGAGTATGTCGCGCATGCCGGCGCTCTCGAGCTGGAATATGCCTGTTGTCTCTCCTGAGCTGAGCATTTTGTATGTTGCTTCATCATCCATCGGAATTCTGGATATATTGAGGTCTTTGCCCTGCTGCTTTATGTACTGTATGGTCCTGTCGATTACAGTAAGGGTCTTGAGCCCCAGAAAGTCGAACTTGAGCAGTCCGATGCTCTCTACGGAACTCATATCGAACTGGCTTGTGATTATCTCGTCAGAAGGATTTTTGTAGAGCGGCATAAAATCCGTGAGCGGTCTTGGTGCTATAACAACTCCGGCAGCATGTGTTCCTGAATGGCGCGAGAGTCCTTCGAGCCTTATGGCGATGTCGAGCAGTTCTTTAACATCAGGATTCTCATCGCGCATCTCCTTGAGCTGAGGCTCAGCCTTGATCGCCTCTTCAATTGTTGTGCTGCCAACAGGCACGAGCTTGGCTATCTTGTCAACATCAGCATAAGGCATGCCGAGCGCGCGTCCCACGTCTCTTATTGCCAATTTTGCAGCCAGCGTGCCGAATGTTATTATTTGCGATACATGGTCGTGGCCATACTTTTCTGATACGTATGTGATAACGTCCTGCCGTTTGTCCCTGCAGAAGTCCACGTCTATATCCGGCATGCTGACGCGCTCAGGGTTCAGGAATCTCTCGAAGAGCAGCTTGTACTTTATCGGATCAATGTCTGTTATTCCTATGCAGTAGGCAACAAGACTGCCTGCTGCCGAACCCCTGCCCGGGCCAACCGGTATGCCGTTGCTTTTTGCATAATTGATGAAGTCCCATACGATAAGAAAGTATGAGGAGTACCCCATATTTTTGATAACCTGGAGCTCGTACTTCAGCCTGTCGCAATACTCAGCAGGACAGTTGTTGTCGAATAAACGGTCCATTGAATCCTGCGCCAGTTTTGACAGGTACTGGTCAGCTGTCATGCCTTGCGGCGGATCGAATTTCGGCAGGTAGTGCTTGCCCAGCGTGAAATCCACATTGCATCTTTCGGCAATGACTATTGTATTTCTGATCGCCTCGGGTATGTCTGCAAATGCAGCCTTCATTTCATCGGGTGATTTGAAGTAGAACTCATCAGTTGAGAATGAAAGTCTCTTTTCATCTTTCAGGGTCTTGCCTGTTCCTATGCAGAGCAGCACGTCATGAGCTTTTGAGTCTTCACGCTTCAGATAGTGGCAGTCGTTTGTTGCGACAAAAGGTATGCCCAGCTCTCTGCCGAGCGCTATAAGTTTTTTATTAACCTCTTCCTGCTCCTGCATGCCGTTGTGCTGGAGTTCGAAGTAGAAGTTTTCACTGCCCAGGATATCCCTGTATGAAAGAGCTGCTTCTTTTGCCTTGTCATACATTCCGTTCGAAAGAAAATATGATACTTCGCCCTTCAGGCATGCTGAAAGTCCGATAAGGCCTTTGCTGTGCCTGGCGAGAAGTTCCTTGTCTATCCTCGGCTTGTAATAGAAGCCCTCTGTGTAGGCGAAGGTGACGAGCTTGGTAAGGTTCCTGTAGCCCTCGGCATCCCTGGCAAGGAGAATGAGATGGAAGGATGCTTCTTCAGACAGGCTGTTGTCAATACTTGTTTTTTGCCTGTCATGCCTGCTGTTTGGCGCTATGTATACTTCGCACCCTATTACAGGCTTGATCCCGGCCTTCATAGCCTTTTTGTAAAACTCAACTGCTCCAAACAGGTTGCCGTGGTCAGTAATGGCAACAGCAGGCATTTTGAACGCAGTGGCCTGCGCAAGAAGCTCATCGATCTTTATTGCGCCGTCAAGCAGGCTGTATTCCGTATGAAGATGGAGAGGGACAAAGTCAGAATGTTGCATCCGAAAAGTTTACCCGCCCAAAAAAGGTTAAGTCAATCGGACTTTTCAGGTTGACATGAAAGGAAAGGATTTTTTGAGTACTTCAGCAAGGTCTTTGTCGGTTTTCTGGATATGCAGCACATACCAGTTATATATCCACTCGCAAAACTCCTTGATCATCAGCTGGTCTGCGCCGGAAAAATCAATGTCCTTTTTAAATTCGGTAAAATCGCGTATAAAGGCCTTGTGCTCTGCCTTATGCCTGTCGCGGTTGCTGTATCCGTATAATGCGTAGTGGTCCATATAATTTTCTTCAGTGCTGAAATGATATTTTATGTAGTCCTGAAGAAACCCAAAGAGCTTTTTGATCTCTTCCGGCCCCTTATGGTCTTCAACAGAGGTTAAAAAGTTGTTTACACGCGATATGAGCTCCTTGTGCTGGCTGTCGATCTCGATTACTCCAACGGAAAGGGCAGTTGTCCACTGTAGCATCGAGCCTCCGCAGAATGATTAGTTGGCGCTTTTGATATTGCCGGTCATGATGGAAAAGGCTTTCTGCAGGCGCTCTGCTTCCTGCGCAATCACCTGCACATACTCCCACTCGGCTGAGGACGGGTCAATTGATGCAGCCAGTTTTTTTGCGAATCCTCCCACAGCAACAAGAGGATTGCGTATTTCGTGCGCAACAGCCTGGAGCGTTGATTTAACCTTGGCGTCATCAAGTGTTTCAGAAATATTTGTAAATGAGGGAGTATCGCATTTGTCCTGGCTGCCTGCCGGCGCAAAGAGCTTATCGGAAAGTCCTGTAAGTGAGGAATGAGCCTTCTCTATCAGGCTGATAATGTCTTTCTGTCTATCCATATCCACCTTAAGAGAGGCTGCTATCTGCTCAACATCCTCGAAGGTTTTGATCAGCATGTCTGTAAGTATATCGTGGTCTATCTTGTAGATATGCTCGGTTTTGCTGAAGATGGTGTTCCATTGCAGCGACTCATCGCATATCAGTGATGAAAATTCGTGCGCAATCGCGGTCATTCTTGCAAGCGGAGGTATCTTGTCATCGCTGATGTTTGCGGCGTAATAGTCCTGGCATTCTATAATCACCTGCGGAAACTGCCAGTAAGTGAGAGCAGCCCTGCCGACCTTTCTGTGGTTAGTACCGAAGTTTTCCTCTTCCCAGGCTATCTGGTCCTCTACAGGATAGAGCCGGTTCTGGAATTCGATATTGGATCTTTTTATGAACAGATCATGGAAAATAAGGAACCCTATCTCAAGCACCAGTCCGCCGACAAAGGCCTCTTCGGGCTTGCATGTTCTAAGCTGTTCAGCAAGCGATTTTGCGAGAAGGGCCTGGTATATGGATGATCTCCAGAACTTCTCATAGTCCATTGTCCCTACCTTGCCGAGCGGAAACGTGTCTCTGAGAGAGAGCGACAGAGCCATCATTCTGAGGTGATTGACCCCTATGCGCATTATCGATTGATGAACAGTGGTTATTGGCGTTTGCGATCTGAAAAAAGCACTGTTGGCTGTCTTGAGCAGTCGTACTGTAAGAGCAGGATCCTTTTCAATAAGGTCAGACATCTCATCAACAGAGGTTGTTTCGCTTGATGCCATGTCAACCAGCTTCATTGCTACGGTTGAGAGCGAAGGCAGGGAGTAGCCGGATTTGATCCTGTCTATTATCTCCTGTTCATTGTAGTGAGCGGTCATAACTAAAAGCTATCAGAAAAGCATGCCAGTGTCAAGAAGAAACGCTGGTTTAAAAGGTTCATGCAAAGGTTTTATAATAAAGATCAAAAGGAGGTTGGCATGGATATAAAAATCACCTTCCCGGGCAACAAAAAGGTTTTTGCAGAGGCAGGGGGGTATGTAATTGAAACAGACCAGTCAATAGAAAACGGCGGGGATGCAACAGCGCCGAGTCCATATATGTATTTTCTTGCCTCAATAGGCACATGCTCCGGCATTTATGTGCTGAGTTTCTGCAGGGAGCGCGGAATACCGACAGAAGGCATGAATATTATCCAGCATGTTGAATATGTGACAGGAGAAAAGGGCGAGAAAAAGCTGGACAGCATTGTGCTCGAAATACAGGTGCCGCCGGGATTTCCAGACAAGTATCTTAATGCGATCAAAAAAGTCGCAGAGCAGTGCGCTGTAAAAAAGACCATCCTCAATCCGCCTAAGTTTGACGTCATAACAAAGACGGCCGCCGGATGACCAGAAGCGGAGAACTTTTTCCGGTTTTTATCCTTTTGTTTGTTGCCATGTTTTTTTCACCGGTATGTTCTTATGCTTTTGATGTTGAGATAAGCCCAAAGGAAATAATGCCAGGAGACCCGTTTATTGTGAAGGTCTCAGGCTCCAGTTCTGCTCCGGATGTAATATTCGAAGGCAGGAGCCTTGCTTTATCAGGCTGCGGAAAGGATTGCTACGTGTGCATCGGGGCATTGGATGTTAATGCAGATCCGGTTGGCAACCATAAGGTGCAGATAAGCAACAGCTCAAAGAGCATGGATCTAGAGCTTATTGTAAAACCCGCAGCATTCCCAGAGATACACCTTACGCTTTCTCAGGACAGGGTTGTGCTGAGTCCTGAGAATCTGAAGAGATCCCAGGAAGAAAAGCAGAAGCTTGATGCGATTTTTATGCAGATCGGCAGCAGGATATGGACTGATGTTTTTACCTATCCGGTCAGTACGGAAGTTTCCTCTCCTTTTGGCGTAAAGAGGTTAATAAACAAAAAGATGAACAGCATACACAGGGGCATCGATATGCGGGCAAAGGCAGGAGATCCTGTAAAGGCGGCAAACACAGGCAGAGTTGTCCTTGCAGAGGAGCTGTTCTTTGGCGGCAATACGGTTGTGATTGATCACGGCCTGGGTGTATTCACATTCTACATGCACCTTTCGGAATTTTCAGTCAGCAATGGAGACCTGGTGGCAAAAGGCCAGGCCATAGGCCTTGCAGGATCAACAGGCAGGTCGAGCGGGCCTCATCTGCATTTTGGCATCAAGGTTCAATCCATTAGCGTTAATCCTGTCTCTTTCCTGAGACTCGGCATCTAGGCATTCAAGTCATGTTCAGGCTTGGCAATATTACAATAAATTCAGGCTGCCTTCTTGCGCCCCTGGCAGGCATAAGCGATCTGCCGTTCAGGATGCTCAACAGGAGCTTTGGCTGTGAATACGCATTTATAGAAATGGTCAGCGCAAGGGCGCTTGTATTTACTAACCGCAATACACTCAAAATGCTCGACAGCAATAAAGAGGACAGGCCTCTGGGCCTTCAGCTTTTGGGGAATGATCCTGAAGTTATGGCAAGGGCAGTTGATATTGTGAACAGTATGCCTGTTGATTCGATAGACCTTAATGCCGCATGTCCTGTAAGCAAAGTTACCGGCCGCGGAGAAGGTTCGGCCATGCTAAGGGATCCGCTGAATATAGAGGCTGTATTGAGGGTGATGGTCGAAAGATCAGTTGTGCCTGTTACAGTCAAGATAAGGACAGGATGGGACAGCGGCTCCCTTAATGCGGTAGAAGTGGCAAAGAGGGCAGAACAAGCAGGAGCATCTGCTGTATTTGTGCATGGAAGGACAAGGCAGCAGGGATACAGCGGCATGGTTGATTATGCTGCTATTGAAAAGATCAAAAAGAACGTTACAATTCCTGTTGCAGGCAGCGGAGATGTGCTTTCAGCAGACCTGGCCAAAAAGATGTTTGATGAGACAGGGTGCGACGCTGTCATGATTGCGCGCGGCGCACTTGGCAATCCATGGATATTCAGAGAGACAGACGCATACCTCACAACAGGGGCTGTTCCTGCAAAGCCTGAAAAGTCAGATATCTGTCTTACGATGAAGAGGCATCTCGATATGATGTGCGGTTATCATGGCGAGGAACAGGCTGTGAAGATGTTCAGAAAATTCTTTGGCTGGTACTCAAAGGGGCTTCCCGGATCACATGCTCTCAAGAGTAGCGCATTCAAGGCCTGTAAAAGAGACGGAATGCTCATGTTGATAGATGAATTGATGGGGCAGAAATAAGCCCGCCGTTATCTCCCCTCCGGGATTAAGGGTTGATAACGGCGGAATTGGGGAGGGACCCAATACCCCTGGCCTTGTAGGCCAGAAGCTCCTTTATCTCAGTTCAGGCGCATCCTGATGCTGCCTTTGGGTATGTAGCTGCTCTCTTCCTGAGTAATTTTTGCAGTTGAGCTTATGTCAGCAATCTGCTGGCTATCCTGATCAAGAAGTGTGCTGCATATCTCGGGTCTGGAACTGTTAAATTGTTCATCCGCTGCCCTGGCTTTTTTTTCTGCCAGTTTTGCCCTGAATATTGCCTTGTCCACAAGCCACGAGAGCGCTCCTTTTTTAAGAAGCGGATAGTGGCGTTGAATAAGCAGGAAAACGACCTTGCTGCCGGAGGCTTCGTATATTTCATCGGATATCGGCTCAAAACCAAGGTCAGGCTCAAAACCTGCTACCAGGTTGCTAACAAGTCGTTCAGCCTTTTTTACATCAGAAGGCTTTATCTGGCGGCTGGTATCGAGCGTGGCGAGAATAAGGCCGTTGCTCACTTTGAAGACAGCGGCTAATGGTTCTGCTGCACCTTCCTGTTGGCAGGATGGATAAAATGCAACAGCAATTGTTCCTGAGAAACTGATCAGAAATTTATCGAGTAAAAAATCTTTATTGCTTTGTCTTGAACTGCTCACTATTACGTCCCACCCCACAGAGATAATTCTTAAAATTGACTTGTGTTAATATTTTAACTTTAAAAAAACGCTTTGTCTACGATTTGGCGTAAAATAAAATCCCGAGAACGTAAAATCTTTTAACGTCGCAAAATGGTTTTTTATGTTTTAAATACAAGTGGTTGCAAGTAAATTTACAAAATTTACGTTTTTTGGGGCAATGCATTCCCGTTCGGCAGATCTTTTTTTCTGCGTTTTTGTCCTATTTGGGACGCTAAATTGGTTGTACTGCAATTGGTGCAGGATATCAAGGATTGGAGCTAATTACTGATGATCTACTGTTGAGAACAAGTGCGAAATATGCTGGATATGTTATGTATTGCGTCAGCGTATGA
Source organism: Nitrospiraceae bacterium (assembly GCA_021371915.1). Lineage (GTDB taxonomy): Bacteria > Nitrospirota > Thermodesulfovibrionia > Thermodesulfovibrionales > Dissulfurispiraceae > JAFGXL01. The sequence goes on along the minus strand of JAJFVG010000038.1, from coordinate 9,093 downwards.
GACTGTAGATGATAATGCATCCACCACACGGAGGGCTGGCTAGGTTGTCCCTGAAGTCGCAGCCGTCCACGAGGAAATCGCATCTGCTGCATACCTTCTTCATTATCCATCTGTCTTTTGCCGACCCCCTTACATATGATTTCTGCTTGCTGCCGGGAAGTAGCGCTGAAAGCTCTTTGGCAGACAGGTGCTGTTTGAGAAACAGATATCCTCCGCAATGCATTTCTTCTTTGCCTGGCTTGTAAAATGCACAGCTTTCAGCACATATGATTCTGGTATATGGCGCTTCCTTCATTTTGATCAGGCAGGCGGCTCTATCTCCTGCATAAGCCAGCTCAAATACTCTGCAGACCCTTCAGCTATTTGTGCAGCTATTATCTCTGGAACAGCATAGCTATGCAGGGTCTTTACCTTTTTGCGGAGTTTGTCGAAAAGGCCCCTTCTGGTTTTTGCGATCAAAAGGGTCTCATTTTCATCTTCGACCTTCCCTTCCCATCTGTATATTGACCGTACTGATTTTATGATATTCACACAGGCAGCAAGTCTCTCTTCAACCAGGCTATGGGCAATTAATGCTGCCTCTGTTTCATCTTTTGCAGTTATAAAGACAATAACAGGTTCCACCCCGCACCTCCTAAATCAGGAATATTGAGGCCCATATCATTATTCCGCCGACAATGGTAACAATAACCCATTTTAGCACTCTGTTTCTGATGTACTGTTCTGTTGCAAGGCCCTCGATTTTCAAGAGATCGCTTTTCTGAACTTCTATCAACTGCCCTTTGGAGTAAAGGAGCAGCATATTATCATTTGACGCAACGAGTATGCCGGTTATAATTTCGTTATTGTTTTTGATTGCTGTTATATTTTTGTTCGAGAGATTTGCCGGGGGGTCTACTACAAAGAGATTCACATATCCTGCTATGATAAGCGCAGCACCGATCACTGCAAGCAGGGTCTTTTTGAATTTGCTGTTCATGTGCACCCTAAACACTCCGCGCTGCCTTGTTTTTTCAAATATATTATCAAAATACAGCTTAATATACAAAAACAGCCCCTGTGACAGGCTGCTGATCAGCAAGTATTATCTGAGCAGCAACTCCATCTGCGAAGTCTTGTCTTCAGAGAAGTTGATCGGGTACATATTGTCAAAACAGGCGAAACAAAAGTCCTGCGGATTGGGCAAAACATTTTTTAAGCCGTCTATGCTCAGATATGAGAGGCTGTCGGCTGTAATGTATTTTTTTATTTCATCGCTATGATGGCTCGACGCAATAAGTTCCTGCCTGGTAGGAGTGTCAATGCCATAGAAGCATGGACCAACGGTTGGGGGAGAGCATATGCGCATATGCACCTCTTTTGCCCCGCCAACCTCGCGGACCATCTTTACGATCTTTTTGCTTGTTGTGCCGCGCACAATGGAGTCGTCAACAACAACAACCCTCTTGCCTGCAAGTATGTCTCTCACAGGGTTGAGCTTTATCTTCACGCCGAAATGTCTGATGGACTGCTTTGGTTCTATAAAAGTCCTGCCAACATAATGGTTTCTGATCAGGCCGAAATCAAAAGGCAGGCTGGTCTGCTCGGCAAAGCCTATTGTTGCGGGCACGCCGGAGTCAGGCACGGGTATTACAATATCAGCATCGATAAAAGACTCTTTGCCGAGCTGCTTTCCGAAATTCTTTCTAATGGTGTTTACGCAAAGATGGTTGTAAATGTAGCTGTCCGGCCTGGCAAAGTATATGAATTCAAACACGCAAAACGCCTTGCGTTCAGAGTTCATTATCCTGGCTGATTGCAGGCCGTTATGGTTTATTATCACCATCTCGCCGGGTTCTATGTCGCGTATGTATTCTGCATCAATAAGATCGAGGGCGCATGTTTCTGATGCTACAACATATGCGTTATCAACCTTGCCTATGCAGAGCGGCCTTACGCCATATGGGTCGCGCACAGCTATAAGTTCTTTTTCTGTCATAACCAGCAGGCTGTATGCCCCGCGCGCCTTGCTTATTGCATACGCTATACGTTCAGCAGGAGTATTGCCGTCTGCTTTTGCGATCAGGTGCAGTATCACCTCGCTGTCAGCATTGGACTGGAAGATGGAACCATCAGCTTCGAGTTTGGCTTTTAGATAGTCTGCGTTAATAAGGTTTCCGTTATGGGCTACTGCTATTGATCCGAGAGAGTAGTTTGCTGTGAGTGGCTGTACATTTTTGAGGCTGCTGCTTCCTGCTGTGGAGTATCTGTTATGCCCGATGGCTATATGTCCGGGCAGTCGCTTGAGCCTTTTTTCGCTGAATATATCAGCAACAAGGCCCATGGATTTTTCTATGTAGAGCTGCTTGCCGTCTGAGGAGCATATGCCGGCGCCCTCCTGGCCGCGATGCTGGAGCGCGTAGAGTCCAAGATACGCGAGGTTTGATGCCTCAGGATGTCCGAATACTCCAAAAACACCGCACTCTTCATGGATATCATGAAAGAGCGGCTTGGTCACAGCAAAATCAGTATATTTTTTCATCAGGCCTTTAACTCTCTGAAGGTTTGTGCTTTATTTTAACATAATGACTCCAAAATATGAGCAGCAGGATTTACATCATGGCAGGGCATCTGTTATTTTAGGTAAAAGAAATGAAAATATCCGGGGAATTTCATACAATCGTCAGATGCCTAACTGCCTTGCCAACATTTTTTCTGTCACTCCTTCTTGCTGTTTCGATGATTTTTTGCTTCCATTGCACTGATGCAGCATCAGCAGATTTTGCAGAGACTATCAAGTGGCTGAACAGCCTTATAGCAAGGCTCGAAAAAGTGCAGCAGGACTCATCAGTGCAGATCAGCAGGGCTGACACCAATATCCAGAGATCTCAGGACATGCTCCAGAGAGCCCAGGCTGCAAACAATGCCAGGGCAGAGGCTGCTGCATCGCAGGCAATGAACGCAGCACGCCAGACAAAAGAAAAAGCTCAGACCAACAGACAGAATGCAGAGGCTGACATAAGAAAGCTCAGATCGCTTCTTTCCCAGTTGCAATCAGGCGCTGCTTCAGAGGATATAAGGCAGTGCAACGCAATAGACAGCAGGCTCGCCAGAGAGACAGAGATGGCCAGGCAGATGCAGAAGACGAGCGAGATGGGTATAAAAGAGATAGAGCAGTGGGAAAAGATGAATGAAAAGGCAGCATCTGATGCCATGTGGCGTGGAGTGGAAGCGCTCACAAAGGGCTTCGGCATGCAGCTTGAGGCAAAGCAGAGGTCAGCAGCAGCATTCAAGGGCTGGATAACAAAATATCAGAAGCAGCTCGCAGCGCAGGGAGTGGCTGTTGATAGCGTTCTTCCAAAACTCGAAAGAACGATTGAGGGCTATGAGAAGGCAGCAAAATATGCTGACTTCAATAAATCCATGAGGTATGCTCTCCAATCACAGGGTATCAAAGCTGGTGTGGCTAGACAGGCTGACGTATCCAATATCATCAATAAAACAATGGCTGCAAAAGAACTGTACCAGGCGTTTAAAAATGAGACCGGCATGGTGGCGCAGGATATAGCACAGCAGGATGCCTCTGTAAAAGCGCTTCTTGAAGACCCGCGGGTTCAGAAGGTGTTTGAGCTTGAGCATCCTGGCGTTAATCTCAGCCAGATGTTTGCTGCTGCGAGCGCAGAAGAGGTGCTAAAGCAAGCTGCCAAATTCAGCGATAACATAAGAGGCATTGTGCGCGGAGCCGGGGGTGCAGCAGTGCCTGTTGAGTTTGCATCATTCCTTGCTGATTACGGTTACAGCGCTGCTGAATGGATGACGAGCAGAAACCGGATACTCCAGCAGTACAATCTCAGCGAAGAACAGCTCAAGGCAGTAAAAGTCCATGGCGAGCAGATGAAAAAAACAGTCGGGGAACTGGACGAATGCAGGCAGAGGATTTTAAAAAAATACAGTATAAGATTATGAACGGAATAAAAACCATACTCCCCGCATGTTTTGTTTTACTGGTGTTTGCTGTTTCCGAGGTCTCTGCTGCATGGCAGATAGAATACTCCGATTTCCTGATAAACTTCGTCGGCGGCCCAAAACGCAGAGGCAATTTTGCCACCCAATCGCAATGCGAACAGATGCGGCAGCAGGCAGCCAGGGCAAGTGGAGACTATTCCAATATGATGCGCTGGTCAAAATGCGTTGGCTCTGATTCAGCATCAGGCAGTTATGGCGGCACTACCGGTTATTACGGCAAACATGCGGTTGCCGCGCAGATAATGAGCTCCATGTTGAGCGGGCTTTTTCAGGGGCTTTTCGACCCGCCGAAAAATAATAATGACAGTGCATCAGCAGCATATCAGCAGATGCTCAAGCAGCAGCAGGAGGCAGAGGCAGCACGCCTGAAGGAAGAACAGCGCAAAAAGCATCAGGCAGGCCTTGACAGATGGCAGACAATGCAGCAGGAGGCTGCGAATGAGCAGGCTGAGAAAGACCGGCAGGCTGAACTGCTTGCGCAGCGGATGGGCAGCATAAGCGAAGGAGGTCTGAGCAGGGAAGATATTGGCAGCAGCGGGCTTCAGCCGTTCAAATGGGACAATGCTGCTGACAAGAAGCTGGCTCTTGACCAGATCGGAGATGCAAAGTATGACACATCATCCATGCCTGAATGGCAGAGGCTTGCGTGCGCAGCACAATTTTCGAGCAGCGCTTTGGTTGCGATGAAGAAGGGCAAGTCTGAAAACGCCAGATACCTTAATGAACAGGCATCAAGGGTGAGCGCAGGACAGCCTGTTGGAGTGAGCTGCCAGCTTGACAGTATGCCGCAGGTGCCTGATGTGCCTGATCCTGTGCCGGTTGCAGCTGAAGAGATGAAGAAGCTCGAAAAGATGATGGAGCAGGTCAACTCTGATATAAAGGAGATCCAGCAGATAGAGGTTAAGATGCAGGAGGTTTCCGAGCAGAAGGTCAAGGCTCAGGAAAAAGTTCAGCAGACAGAGCAGAAGGTTAACGAGATAAAGGCCCAGCAGCCGCCTGCTGACAAGCCGGAGAAAAAGGCTGAGTATGATGCGCTTCTGGCAGAGGCGCTAAGGCTCCAGCAGGAAGCGGAAAAAGAGCTCGCGCAGACTGTTAAAAGCGAGGAAGAGCTTAAGACAACAGCGCAGCAGAAGTATGACAGTCTCAAACAACAGCAGCAGGATCTGGCAATAAGCAAAGATAAATAACCTGGGGGGAATCCGTAATGAATATTATCCGTTTTGTGATCTCTATTGCATCAGTTTTTATTCTTTCTGCCTGTGCTTCGGACATGGCTATGTTCGGCAATGCCTATCTGAATCAAAAAAATTACGACGCTGCCATAAGCAATTTTCAGGCAGCTGCGAATATGGAGCCAGGCAATGCATATTATCAATTCATGACAGGCAGGGCATATCACGAAAAGGGCAGCTATAAAGAGGCCATTCCATATTTTGAGAAGGCAGTAAAATTATCGCCTAACGCTAATTACTACAACTGGCTTGCACACGCATATTTTTATAACAACCGGGCTTCAGACGCGCTGGCAACAGCAAAGAAAGCGCTCGACCTCAATTCAACTGACAACAGCACTGTCAAGCAGCTGCTCATGCTTCATGCCAGGGCATCTGACAGCATGGGGCAGACAGAGGCAGCAGTCAGCTCCATGAACAGATATATAGCTCTTGACCCGAATGACAGCGCAGGCTTCTCTTCGCTCGGCTATTATCTGAACAACCAGCAGAAATATGATGAGGCTATTACAGCCACAAAAAGGGCTATTGAACTTAAACAGGATGATGAGACCGCTTATAACAATCTCGGATACTCGTATGGACAAAAGGAACAGTATGATGAAGCATTCAAATATTTTGACAAAGCGCTCTCGATAAATCCCAAAAGCCTGCTGGCAAACAAAAATATAGGCTACTTCAACGTGGAACGAAGAAACTATGAAGGAGCTGTTGCAGCAATAAAAAAAGCCATAGAGATATCTCCTGATGATTATGGCAGCTACAACAACCTTAGTATTGCCTATTTAAATATGGGTCGTTTTGACGAGGCCCTTGTTGCTGTTGATAAATCCATATCATTCACCACATTCAGCGGCATAGGCGCTGAAGTTGAAGCTGGCAAGGAGTTTGTGGTTATCAAGTCAGCACACAAGAACTTGCCTGCTGATAAGGCTGGAATAAAGAGTGGAGACAAAATTGTTTCAATAGACAGCATATCCATGAAAAACAAAACAGTAGCTGAAGTGGTGCAGAAGATGCGGGGAGAGCCTGGAACAGCGCTTGCGCTGGAAGTCTACAGGGGCGATGGGGCTGAGTCCATAATCAAAAACATCATCCGTGAAAAAATATCTGATAACAGGGCAGCAGATGCTTACGGCATAAGAAGCGTTATCCTGAGAGAGAAGGGTAGTCTGGAACAGGCATATCAGGATGCTAAAACAGCATCGCTCCTTAATCCTGCAAGCAGTTGGGCAATCTACTCGTTGGGCATAGCATATCTGGACAAGGGTATGTATGATGAGTCAGTGGAGATGCTGGCAAGGCTCACATATGATGCGCCTGTTGCAAAGCTCTTTTCAGCAACAGCAACAGCAAAAAAAGGAGACCTCAAGGCAGCTGTTGAAAAGTATATAAAAATTCCGCCCTCAAAACTGTCATCAGTCAGTGTGCCCACTTCCAATGCACGCAAGGCATTCATCAGGCTCGTTGAGAACATAAAGAACAGTCATCTTTCCCAGGCATCAGAGTATGAGTCGCGTACAAGATACATTGATGCTGTGAATGAGCTTTCAAGGGCTCTGGTGCTCGCAGAAGACGCCAGCCAGGAAGAAGCGCTTCGCAGCAGGATGTTCAGCGTTGTGCGAAGAATGCCTTCTCCTCCTGAAATAACCGAACAGGCCCGCAGGCATGTGCTTAGGGGCGAGCTGCTTGTGAAGGACAAAAATATGCCTGATGCTGTCAATGAATACAGAAAAGCCATAAGTCTTGCGCCATACTCTGCAAAACTTTATTTCAACCTTGCGCTGATCTGCGGTGAAATAAAAAAGTATGATGATGCCATCAGCAACATGAAGATATATCTTCAGGCAGCGCCTGATGCGCCAAACGCGCGTGCTGCCAGGGATGAGATCATAAAATGGGAGCTGATGCAGGAAAAGGCAACAGGCAAACGATAGGCTTGTATCGATTATACTAATGAGTGGATCATTTCAGGCTTTCTACACAGTTTGAGCCAAAGGGCGACCAGCCCGGGGCGATAAGCGAACTCGTCAATGCGATCCAGCAGGGCCAGAAGCATCAGGTCCTGCTGGGCGTAACAGGCTCAGGCAAGACCTTCACAATCGCCAATGTAATAGAGAAGGTGAACAAGCCCGCGCTCATCATCGCGCACAATAAGGCTCTTGCAGCGCAGCTCTACGGAGAATTCAAAGAGCTCTTCCCGGACAATGCAGTGGAGTTTTTCGTCAGCTACTATGACTACTACCAGCCTGAAGCATACATACCCACAACAGACACCTATATTGAAAAAGACTCGATGATAAATGATGATATCGACAGACTGCGCCACTCAGCCACCATGTCCATACTGGAACGCAGGGATGTTATTGTTGTTGCCTCTGTATCATGCATCTACGGCATAGGCGCGCCTGAAGATTATCTCAGCATGCATATGTTTATAGAAGAGGGCATGCGGATAAAAAGGGATGAGCTGCTTATGAGTCTGGTTGAGATGCTCTATGTGCGCACTGATGCTGACTTCAAGCGCGGAGGCTTCAGGGTGCGGGGCGACAGCGTTGAAGTCTTTCCTGCGTTTGCCCGCGACCGCGCATTGAGGATAGAGTTTTTTGGTGATGACATTGACGCTATCAATGAATTCGACCCGCTTACAGGAGTAAAAACAGCGCGGCTGAACAAGGCTGTCATCTACCCAAACAGCCACTGGATAACCCCGAAACCAAAACTCGAACGGGCAATGAAAAACATAGAGCAGGAGATGCTCCAGCGCTCTGAATATTTTGCACGCGCTGGAAACGTACAAAGCGCAGAGCGCATAGAACAGCGGACAAGATTTGACATGGAGATGTTGCGCGAGTTCGGGTACTGCCATGGCATAGAGAACTATTCCCGCCACCTGAGCGGCAGAAAAGAAGGCGAGCCTCCATATACGCTCATAGACTATTTGATAAGCGGCCCGTCAAAAGGCGACTACCTGCTGATTATTGATGAATCTCACGCAACAGTGCCGCAGATAGGCGCGATGTACGAGGGCGACAGATCGCGCAAGCAGACGCTTATAGATTATGGATTCAGACTGCCTTCTGCACTCGACAACAGGCCGCTCAAATTTGTGGAGTTCGAGTCCCGCATCAACCAGGCCATTTATGTATCAGCCACGCCAGGCGCGTATGAACTCAAGCAGTCAGGCGGCAGTTTTGTTGAACAGATAATAAGACCCACCGGACTTATGGACCCTTCAATGGTAGTGCGGCCAATTGCCAGCCAGGTGCAGGACCTGCTTGGAGAAATAAACACAAGAGCTGCTGCTAGAGAAAGGGTGCTTGTCACAACACTCACAAAGAAGATGGCAGAAGACCTTTCAGCATACTACACAGAGCTCGGGGTCAAGACGAGATACCTGCACTCTGACATAGACACTCTTGAGCGCATAGAGATACTGCGCGATCTGCGGCTCGGCAAATTCGATGTGCTTATAGGCGTAAACCTGTTGAGAGAAGGCCTTGACCTGCCGGAAGTCTCTCTTGTTGCAATACTCGATGCTGACAAAGAGGGCTTTCTCCGCTCAGAGCGCTCACTCATACAGACAGCAGGCAGGGCAGCAAGAAATGTGAACGGCCTTGTGATCCTTTATGCTGACAGGATTACAGGCTCGATGCAGCGTGCGATTGATGAGACAGAGCGCAGAAGAAAGATACAGGCAGCATACAACAAAAAGATGAAGATAACGCCGGAGAGCGTAAAGAGCGAGATCAAGGACATACTAAGCTCGATTTATGAATCAGACTACGCAACAGTGGTTGACGCTGTTGCCGAAGAGAGCGTTGAATACAATCTCAATGAAGACTACCTGAAGCAG
>JAJFVG010000037.1 GCA_021371915.1 Nitrospiraceae bacterium | reverse complement strand
GGATGCCTATTTCTTTATTATTTAAATAAGTATTTAAAGTAGTCGTAGCAGTACATGTTGAATTGTTAGTAATTGGTTTTTTGATTTATTTATCAGCAAGTTGTTCTGATGCGTTCTGTGCTGATGACTTTGGGATTACCCGGGGATTTTGTCAGCAGTTTGTTATGAACAAAAAAGCTGACAATTTATTGCTCTGTTATAAACTAATGAGCTATAATGAGCATGGCAAAATCAGGGAGTTATCAACAAATGTCAAGATTATGTTAGTAACTTTGAGGACAACCAGGTCATCTACCTTAATGTTGAGGGTCTTGTAATTCAATGGAAATAGAGAATATTTGGCAAAAAAGTCTCCAGGTTATTGAGGAGAAGGTGGGCAGCGGGCTGTTTGAGCTGTGGTTCAAACCCATGAAGTTGACCCAGCTTAAGGACAAGTCTGCTGTCATAGAGATACCAAACCGTTTTTTCAGGGAATGGATAGATGACTATTATCCATCTCTCCTTAATGAAGTGCTCGAAGGCGCAGCAGGATATCCTGTTGGCATAAAATTCAAGACATCAGAGACAGAAGATGCTGCACTCAGAAAACTCGACTCCAGGCTGGAGAGCCGCAAGGCGCGTCTCGCCAGCAGGGGCATATATCTTAATCCTAAACACACCTTTGACACATTTGTTGTCGGCCCCTCAAATCAGTTTGTGCAGGCAGCAGCCAAGAGAGTCGGTGAGAATCCAGGCCGTGCGTATAATCCGCTCTTCATATACGGCGGGGTTGGGCTTGGCAAGACCCATCTTATGCATGCCATAGGTAATGCAATTGTGGACAAAAAATCCAGCATTGCTGCGCAGTACATATCTGCGGAGCAGTTCACCAACGAGGTGATATCAGCAATGCGGCATGAGAAGATGGGTGAGTTCAAGGATAAGTACAGAAATGTTGATGTGCTGCTCATAGATGACATACAGTTTATAGCAGGCAAGACAGCAACGCAGGAGGAGTTCTTCCATACATTCAACTCCCTCTTTGAAAAGCAGAAGCAGATTGTTCTGTCGAGCGACAGGCCTCCGATGGAGATATCCGATATAACTGACAGGCTGCGTTCGAGATTCAGTATGGGCCTTATTGCTGACATACAGCCGCCGGAAATAGAGACAAAGATTGCCATTCTTTACAAAAAAGCAGAAGCTGAAAAACTGCTCATACCTGAAGATGTGGCTAACTTTATAGCATCAAAGGTAAAATCCAATGTCAGGGATCTGGAGGGCTGTCTCATAAAACTTGGCGCTCACTCTTCTCTAACAGGCATGCCCATTGATATGAGCCTTGCCAAGAGCGTGCTTAAAGATCTTATATCAGAAGAAGACAAACCTGTAACAGCAGACCTTATTATAAAGACTGTGTGCGAAATATTCGGGCTTAAGCACACTGAGCTGAAGTCCAGAAAGAGGACCAAAGAGGTTGCCAATGCCAGACAGGTAGGCATGTATATAACAAAACAGATGACCCAGCTCTCCCTGAGCGAGATAGGCAGGTTCTTCGGGGGCAAGGATCATGCAACCGTCATATACGCCTGCAACCAGGTAGAGGAAAAAAGACAGAAGGATGACAATTTAAATAAAATTATAGAAACCATTATCAGGCGCCTAACCTCATAGGCAAGCCCGAAGGGTTTTATAAACAGGAGGTCTTAATAATGAAGATAACTGTACAGAAGGAAGAACTGCAAAAAAAGCTCTCTGACATCCAGAACATTGTCGAGAAGAAAAATACCATGCCCATACTCAGCCACTTCCTTCTCGTTGCAGAGCAAAAAGGCTCGTTCATAACAGCCACTGATCTGGAGACAGCATTCAAAGAGCCGATCAGCATAGAGATAGCAGAAGAAGGCAGGCTTGCTATACCCGCAAGAAAGCTCCTTGAAATCGCAAAAGAGATGGACGGCAGCATAACCATAGAGTCCGCGGATTCGCAGTGGGTGAAGGTGAAGAGCGGAAAGAGCCAGTTCAGGCTCGCCTGTCTGTCGCATGAAGAATTTCCTGTATGGCCCGCGCTTTCAGATGCTGAAAAAGCGGATACAATGACAATAGAGGCCCCTGCGTTTCTGGAGATGATAGACAAGACTGTCTATGCAGCAGGCGAGGCTGACACAAGATATGTACTTAACGGCCTGCTCTTCCACATAAAGACGAACGGCGCGCTCACTGTTGTCGGTACAGACGGCCACAGGCTTGCGCTCTGCGAAAAGAGCCTCGGCCTCAGCGCAAAAGAAGAAAAGAAGGTTATCCTTTCGAGAAAATCCGTATTGGAACTCAAAAAATTCCTTGATACAGGCGACAATCCTGTAAAACTTACAGTCGGCAAGAACCACGCACTCTTTGAGATAGACAGCATACAGTTCCTCACCAGACTTATTGAGGGCACATACCCCAATTATGAGCAGGTGCTTCCTGCTGAAAATGACAAAGACATAGTTGTTGACAGGGCTCTTCTGGTGAAGGCGCTCCGCAGAGTATCGGTAATAAGCAGGGAGAGGAGCAATGCCATAAAGGTGGAGCTCGACAATAACAGCATGGTGATCTCTGCATCAAACCCTGATATGGGAGAAGCAAAAGACGAGATAACGGTAAACTATCCTCACAGCCAGATGGTTGTTGCGTTTAACGCAAGATATATGCTCGATGCCTTCAGCGTGATGACCTCTGACAAGGTTGTTATAAGGCTTAAGGAAGCTCTAAGCCCTGCGCTGCTTCTTGAAGAGGGCAAGACAGACTACAGATGCGTTGTCATGCCGATGAGGCTCTAGTTTGTAACTAAGACATAAAAGTATTTACATAATGAAGGAGACAAATGGAAGATTTAGAGGTTAAAAACAGCAACGGCGATTCATATGGCGCGGAAGATATAAAGATACTCAAAGGACTTTCCGCTGTAAGAGTAAGGCCTGCAATGTACATAGGCTCAACAGGCATAGACGGCCTGCACCATCTTGTTTATGAAGTTGTGGACAACAGCGTTGATGAAGCACTGGCCGGTTTCTGCACGAACATTGAAGTCATTATAAACCACGACGGCAGCTGCACTGTAACAGACGATGGCAGAGGCATACCGACTGATGTACATCCAGGCGACCCTGACGGCCGCACAGCAGCAGAAATAGCGCTTACAGAGCTGCACGCAGGCGGCAAGTTCGAGTCAAAGGCCTATACAATATCCGGCGGGCTCCACGGTGTTGGAGTATCTGTTGTGAACGCGCTTTCAGAATGGCTCGAGATAGAGATCAAGCAAAACGGCCAGGTGTTCGAGCAGAAGTTCGAGCGCGGCGTGCCGCAATGCAAGCTTACAGTCATAGGCAAGACAAAAGGCAGGGGCACAAAAGTAACATTCAAGCCTGATGCAGAGATATTCGAGACAGTTGACTTCAACTATGATGTCCTTGCCCAGAGATTGAGAGAGCTGGCGTTCCTCAACAGGGGCCTTATGATAACAATAACTGACGAGCGTTCATCTCAGAAACAGGAGTTCTACTACAAGGGCGGCATAGTCTCGTTTGTAGAACACCTTAACAAGAACAAGACGCCGATCCATCCCAAGCCTATATATGTTAGCGGAGAGAAGGACGGCATACTGGCAGAGCTTGCGTTGCAGTACAATGACAGCTATACAGAAAACCTCTACACTTTCGCAAACAACATCAACACCAGAGAGGGCGGCACTCATCTTGTGGGCTTCAAGTCAGCGCTCACAAGGACATCAAACAGCTACGCCACCTCTGCAAACATAATCAAGGAGAAAGAGAGCATCTCCGGTGAAGACATCAGGGAAGGACTCACTGCGGTCATCAGTGTAAAGCTGCCTAACCCGCAGTTTGAGGGGCAGACAAAGATGAAGCTCGGCAACAGCGAGGCAAAGGGCATTGTAGAGTCCATAACAAATGAGGCGCTCTCACGCTACTTTGAAGAGAACCCGTCTGTTGCCAGAAAGATAATCGAAAAAGCCATACAGGCATCACGCGCAAGAGAAGCAGCAAGAAAGGCGCGCGAACTCACAAGAAGAAAAGGAGTGCTCGAAGACACAGGTCTGCCGGGCAAGCTGGCTGACTGCTCAGAAAAAGATCCGTCAAGATCAGAGCTCTTTATAGTTGAGGGAGATTCAGCAGGCGGCTCTGCAAAGCAGGGACGCGACAGGCGCAGCCAGGCCATACTTCCGCTGCGCGGAAAGATACTCAACGTGGAAAAGGCCCGCTTTGACAAGATGCTCACATCAGAAGAGATCAAGACCCTGATAACAGCGCTTGGCACAGGCATAGGCCCTGGAGATTTTGACGCAGCAAAATCGAGATACCACAAAATAATATTGATGACAGACGCTGACGTTGACGGCGCGCACATCAGAACACTGCTGCTCACATTCTTCTACAGGCAGATGCCTGATCTGATAGAGAAAGGCTATCTCTACATAGCCCAGCCGCCGCTCTTCAGGGTGAAAAAGGGCAAGACAGAGAAGTATGTGCAGAATGAGACAGAAATGATGAACATGCTTTTTGATCTCGCTGCTGAAGACATAGAGGTGGAGGCAGAAGGCAACCTCACAAGCGGAAAGAAGCTTGTTCCGCATCTCAAAAAGATATCAGCATACGAAAAGATATTCGAGTGGTTCAGCAGAAGGAGGCAGGACCCTGAGGTGCTGGCTGTACTGCTGAATAATAATGTGGAAAAAGAGGTCTGCAAATCACAGGATACGCTCAAGGCGCTCATGGATAAACTCACAGCTGCTGTTGCCGGGCTCAAGCCGGGAGGGATAGCATTTGATGAGGAGCACGAGTCATATACAGTTGAACTCAAGCGTCAGAACTACAGGATAACTCTATCTACACGGCTCTTTGAATCACCCAATTTCCGCGAGGTCGCCAGACTGCATAAAGAGATAATCTCTTCACTCGGCAGAGCACCTTACAAGGTTATTGTAAAAGGCGAAACCAAGGAGGTTGAATCCACAAAACAGATGCTGGCCCTCGCAACAGAGGCATCAAGAAAAGGACTCAACATCCAGCGTTACAAAGGCCTTGGTGAGATGAACCCTCAGCAGCTTTGGGACACAACAATGGATGCTGACAAGAGGACCCTGCTCCAGGTGACTGTTGAAGACTCAGTGAAAGCTGAGGAGATATTCACCACATTGATGGGAGACCAGGTTGAACCCAGAAAAGAGTTCATAAGCAAGCACGCACTTGAAGCGAGAAACATAGACATATAAAAATTTTCCGAATCAAAATACAGGGGGATGATGAGACTGACATCTCATCATCCCCCGTGTTATTGAGAAATATCCTTAAAGCTTTTCGCTTAGCGCTTTTGATGCTTTTACAAAACATACACCTTCAGGCAGCTTGCAGTTGCCTGCCTTTTTCTGTCCCACTGCATCCTGCGGTCTTTTGAGAGCCGCGATCTTGCTTCGTGCTGAAGAGAGCAGATGCCTTATGTCGCCAGTAAGGTTTTTAATCTCGCTGGAATAACTGCTCTCCATCTCAGCAATGCTGTCTTCTATGCTCTGGGCGGAGTTTGTCAATGCCCTGCATATTCCGCACAGAGGATCAGCCTGCTGTCCGGCAAGCACGCCGGCCATGTAGTGAAAGTAGCGAATCTGCTGAGTCAGGTCTTTCATCAATAAATACCTCCGCGCTGGGTTATTGAATTTTAAATGAGTCACAAGCAAGTTTTCAATCCGCATCCAGGTTTATTTGCGCTAAATATCAAGTTTTGAAAAAAGCCTACGATATATAATGTGTTATAAAGGAGAACAACCGATATGAGTCTTGAAAAACAAAAGGCATTGATGGAAAGGGTCAAGATCAAGGCAGATGCTGCAAAAGAGACCATTGACTCGCTCGTCTATTTTGTGCAGGATGCGGTTATCTACATCTCCAAAGATCTTCCGACATCAAGCCTCACACTGATGATGTCATGGCTTGAGGGCGAGATGCTGAAATCCAAAAAACTCTATGAGCCTGACGGTAATGTTGCCATAACAAAGGTGTTGAACAAGAAAGAGAAAGAAGTGATGCTCTTTATGATGTCAGACAACGCGATAGTAGTAGTCTCAACCAGCAATCCAACAGGCACAAACGCGCAGATCATAAAACAGAAGTAATCCTAAACAGCCATCATCGTGCTTGCAAACTTCCTGAATTCAGCAGGCATTCTGCTTTTAAGCTGCATCCTTTTATGCGTAGACGGATGTGTAAATGAAAGTATGTGCGCATGAAGCGCAAGCCGCCTGAACGGATTGGTCTTTGCACCATACTTCTTGTCTCCTGCAACAGGATGCCCCAGGTCTGCAAGCTGCACACGTATCTGGTTTTTTCTGCCTGTTTCAAGGTCTATTTCGAGCAGAGAAAATCCATTGCCGGACTTCAGCATCTCATAGTGGGTAACAGCCAGCTTTGCATCTTCAGGCTTATCAGTTGAGTAGACCTTAAAGGTTTTTGTCTCACGCAGGTAGCTGCGCAGAGTGCCCTCTTTATCTTTTGGTGTTCCTTCGGCAATAACGAGATATTTTTTGTCAGCCTCTGCCCAGCTGTCCTGAAGCGCACGTTTGGCCTCTTCTGTCTTTGCAAAAAGCACAATGCCGGAGGTGTCTCTGTCGAGCCTGTGCACTATAAAAATACGCTCAGGATTTTCAGGATCACGCTCCTTCAGGTAAGCAGTAAGCAGATAGTATGCGGTGTTTGTCTTTTCAGTTTCAGTAGCGATTGTGAGAAGACCGGCAGGTTTGTTTATCGCGATGATATGCGCATCCTCAAGCAATATCTCAAAAGGCGCAGTCATAACACGCTTTGTATCGGTCTTTGGTTTGGATTCAACAGATACGACTTGCCCCTTTATGAGTTCGTGATCAAAACGGTTTACGAACTTGCCGTCCACAATTATGGCGCTGTGCTTGAGAAGATTTCTGATGCTGCTCTTTTTGTAGCCCTTGGAAAGAAGCAGCTCAGTGATGGTGCTGTTATTATCAACTTTGATTTTAGTCACGGATTAATTATAACTCAATGTATATACCTAATAGCAGTAAAACATAAATGCATTGACAGCATTGACAGGCGCCGTACAATATCATAAAATATATACGTCATGGAGGTGATGTGCAATGCAGACAAAGTTAACGCTGCGGCTTAATGAAGACCTGATCGAGAAAGCTAAAAAAACAGCCAGAATAAAAGGTGTCAGTCTTTCAAAAATGGTGGCAGACTATTTCAGATCCATCTCAGCTAACAAGAGCACTGACAAGACGACATCTCCGGTGTTATCTGAGATATCCGGAATATTGAAGGCCAAGGCAGGCTTGAAGCAAGGCTCAGGAAATTACAAAAAACATCTTGAGGACAAATATCTTTGAGGGCAGTTTTATGCGACATCAACTTTGTGCTTGATATTTTTTTGAAACGCGAACCTTTTTATTCTCCGGCAGCACAACTGTTCGAAAAAATTGAGACAGGAAAAATCAAAGGCTATCTCTCATCATTAAGTTTTCCCACACTATTTTATCTTCTGTCTAAAGAGCTTAAAAGGGATGCAGCTATAAAAGCGCTTAAAAAACTGCGCATTGTATTTTCAGTTGCACCAGTTGATCAGAAGATTATCGATCTATCTTTGGAGTCGAGATTCAGGGATTTTGAAGACGCTGTTCAGTACTACTCCGCGCTGAGCGTTAAGGCAGACTGCGTAATTACGCGCAACAAAAGCGACTATGTTGAAGACAAGCTTTTGGTGCTTTCTTCAGAAGAATTTCTTGCCCTATATGAGCAGTAATCGCTGTTTTGGCATGGCTGACCGCAATAATCTAATCCAGGTTGTTTTTCCATATTGTAATTAAGAAAAAAGTGAAATATCCATTAAAAAGCGATCGAATCAAAAAAAGCAGTTTTATTTCTGACAACAATTATCAGGATTATAGAAAAGTGGGACGGCCATATGCCCAAGATAACATCAGGCGCAATCCCGTTTATAGATATGAGAAGCCTGGAGAAAGAAAATTGAGAAGTCTGGTTGATTTGTTGCTGGATCTTTAAAGTAGGTGCAATCCTTTTTAATCATAAAGTGTGTTTAAAAGGAAATTAAAATATGAGGATTACGGCAAATAGCAACAATCTAATAACTTTGTTATTACTGCTACTGATGTTTGCTATTTCCTGTAGTGATAATCGTAAAGAAAGCAGGTCAATAGGAAATGAATTACCCAAGACGAACGAATCAAAAATAAATACGATATACAAAAACTTTCTACATGAAAAAAATGTATGTCAACATTTCATTAAGGCTATAGAAAAGGATCGAGAATTTATAAAAGAATTTGAAAAAACAGAATACAGTAACAGAAAATCCGGTCGGCCTATAATTTCGCTGCTTTCAAAAAGCAAAGTATCAAATAACGAATCCGTGCAGTATGTGTTAAATCATCTCCAATACTTTTCAATCGATTTGGATTATCATGGTGGCCCCGGGATGATATATGTTAAAGACAGTCCTATTTACTGCATTCAAACAGACAAAAGACTAAAGGAAATCGAAGCATTAGGCATATCAGAGCAATCTTGGAAAGTGCGTGAGCATTATTTAAACTTGTCATTGGGAAGTTTATTGGAATTTGGAATGCCAGGCTATGAAGGGCCAGTCAGTTATGATTTTAAGACGTTAAAGTCTGAAATAGGTGAAACAAAAATGAGATATTCTAAGCAGTTCAAAGAGCATTTAAAAAGTTGGGTGCAAAAAGCATCAATACAATTAAGAAATAAAGCTAATGCCGCAAATGAAGAATTTATGTCAAAAGAGCAACAATTGAGAGAAATTGAAAAATGGATAGTTGAACTTAACAATGGACTTGAATAAGACTAAAAAGAATTAATTTGGTTAGCCCGCAAAGAAGATCATGAACCCAGGACACGTCCCCTATTTTTTAAAATAAAATCTATTCATCTGAATTTTCATTGATGCGCTTTTTTAGCGAGCCATTTTTGATTAATGACTGATACGACATGTCTTTAATTTGCCATTGTGATACCTGACTATTTGGTATTGATTTTTGCGACAACAGCTTTATTCTGATAATAATGGTGTAGTGTTTATAAAATAAACCTGATCATATTGTCACTTGCCATTGTCATTAGTAAAATATCCATGAAATAAAGAGAGCG
>JAJFVG010000009.1 GCA_021371915.1 Nitrospiraceae bacterium | reverse complement strand
AGCTATGCTTTCAACCTGCAACTCCCTCTTTGCCGGATCAGCAGAATACTCTCCGCGCAATGCCCGCTCAATATCAGAAGGAGCAGTATAATGCCCCTCGATGAGATTGCTGTAGTAGCTGTTCATGGTCTCGACAAGTCCTGCAATTGCAGCGCAGGTGATCGGATGTAAGCTGCCCTTTAGAAGCGCGATATTTTCAAAAAGAGAGACAACAAGCCCCTCTAACTCCTGATCGAGTTCAGGGAGTACGGGTGTCATATGTTGAGCGCTGGCTTTCATATAAAATTGCCGATCCTGTCGCCGATAGTATCTATTGATAATTATAGCATAAATAAAATGAAAGTCTATAAAATTGCCGATCCTGTCGCCGAGATCGAAGCCGAGCAAGCGCTGGTTGCCGCCAACCGCGAGTTGATTGTACGAATGGAGAAGAAGATTCAAGCCACACTTGCCCGCATCTGGGGCGAGGAAGATGCGAATGGCGAGAATAACTGAATGGATGTTTGAATTAAAAATCAAATGACCAAGGTTGCCTGTTGGATTGTGCTGACGGCCTTTTCTTCTAATACATACACTCCGGGTTTTGCGAGCTGGTCGATAAGGTTATTTGCAGAAAGGTCAAGAGATTTGCTTTGGTGAGCCGTGGAGGATTCGAACCTCCGACCCGCTGATTAAGAGTCAGCTGCTCTACCAACTGAGCTAACGGCCCACTTCGGGTAAATGAAGCAGGCTTTTAAAATACTAAAAAAGCTCCAGCTGCGTCAAGTTATTTATCTTTTCTGTGTTAAAATAATTTTTGATTTTATTAAAAGGAGCGCACTGAAAAACATGATAGACACGCATTGCCACCTCGAGATGTCCCAGTACAGCAAAGACAGGAGCGAGGTTATACAGAGGGCTTTGGATGCCGGGCTTGAGGCTATGATAACAATAGGGTCAGACTTCAAGGGGTGCAAGGGAGCAGTAAAGCTGGCGTCTGAATATGACTTTATATATGCATCTGTCGGTATTCATCCGCATGATTCAAAAGATTTTACAGACCAGATGTTCAGCACATTAAAGGATTGGTCCAGGCTGGACAAGGTTGTTGCAATAGGTGAGATCGGACTCGATTATCACTATGACCACTCTCCAAGGGATGTTCAGAAGGATGTGTTTGTTAAGCAGCTCTCTTTTGCAGTGGAGTCCGCTATGCCTGCAATCATACACACAAGGGAAGCAACTGAAGATACAATGGCGATACTCAAACAAAGCGGCATATCAAAAGGCGTGATGCACTGCTTCTCGGGCGATATCGAGATGGCGAAACGCACTATGGATATGGGGCTCTTCGTCTCCATAGCAGGGCCGGTCACCTTTTCAAAGTCAGCAACACTTAAAGAGGTTGCCAGATTTGTTCCTGATGAATTCTTGCTGCTTGAGACAGACGCTCCGTTTCTTGCGCCTGAACCGCTCCGCGGCAAGAGGAATGAGCCTGCATACATAGTTAACACAGCAAAAATGGTGGCTGAGCTGAGAGGCGTGACATATGAAGATATAAAAAGGATAACGACTCTGAACGCAAAGAGACTCTTCGGCATAGGCGAGCTGCCTGAGTATGAAATTGCATACAGGATAAGAGACAGCCTGTATCTGAATATCACAAACAGGTGCACAAGCAGATGCGCATTCTGCGCAAAGTTCCACTCCGATTATGTGAAAGGGCATAATCTGAAGCTCTCCAATGAACCTTCAGAACAGGAATTGAAATCCGCGATCAGCGATCCGACGAGATTCAAAGAGATTGTGTTTTGCGGATACGGAGAACCGCTTGTGAGGCTTGATAGCGTGAAGTCCCTTGCCGGATGGATAAAATCGCATGGGGGCAGGGTGCGGATAAATACGAACGGCCACGGCAATGTCATACACAAAAGAAATATACTGCCTGAGCTTGCCGGTCTTGTTGATTCAGTCTCAATAAGCCTGAATGCCCATGATGCGGAAACATACAACAGGATATGCAGACCTGCTTTCAATGATGCTTACAGTGCTGTGCTGGAGTTTGCAAAAGAGGCAAAAAAGCATATACCCGATGTGCAGGTTACTGTTGTAACAGCTGAAGGTGTTGATCTGAAAAAATGCGAAGAGATCGCTGCTGAACTGGGTGTCAGATTGAAAATCAGAAAGCTCGACGAAGTTGGTTGATCAGAATAAATCCGGTTTTAATCATGTAAAAAATAGGGGCGTGATCCAGCCGGATCACGCCCCGTGC
>JAJFVG010000001.1 GCA_021371915.1 Nitrospiraceae bacterium | reverse complement strand
GAAAATCCTTGTTGCCTTTATACCCACTCAGCTGCCCCTTGGCATATTTGAAGGCGTGATGACAGCAGGCATGGTCACACTCTTTTACAAAAAGAGACCTGATCTGCTCGTGAAGTTGAGAGTAATAAAGGCAGAGGAGGCATGATGAAAATTCAAAGTTCAAAATTCAAAGTTCAAGAATTTAAATTCAAGATTCAAAATATTGAACAAAAAGTTCAAAATTTAAAATTCAAAATTCAAAGTTCAAGGTTAGGATTACTTTGCTGTACAGTTATGTTGTTGCTGGTTTTTGCCCTGTCTTCAGTCTGCACTGCTGAAGCAAATAAAGAATCAAAGTGGCCGGGTGTTGATGAATCAGTAGTGGAAAAATACGCGAAAGAGCATGGCAGGGAGGCGCGAGAGCCGCTTATAAATACGGATCAGGGAGACCTGCTGCTTTTTGTGTTTCTTCTTGCCGGAACTGCGGGAGGGTTCGCAGCAGGGTATTATTGGAGAGTCCTGCTTGAGCAGAGGACAAGAGAAAAGGATAATGCGAGTACTCTCTGAGAATATAGGTAAAGATCATCTTCTTTCCAGGGTTGATGCAAGGCTGAAGCTTATTATGGCTTTAGCCTTGCTCGGCATGGTTTTGAGTTACAAGGGTGTTGCGTTCCCGGTCATTATAACTTCCATATGCTTAACGCTCTGCATGAGGATGAAGCTGCCTTTCAGAATAGTTGCTCTGCGATTTTCAGAGCCTTTGGTTATCGCGTTTGTTGTGGTACTGCTCAAGTTTCTGTTTTCAGGGCATGATGCCTTATTTTCCATAACAATATTCGATATCCAGATAACCGGACATAAGGACGGACTGATGGATGGCCTTCAAATAGGGAGCAGAATTTTCGGAGCAGTGTCTGTTGTGGCCTTGCTCGGGCTTTCAACGCCGTTTACAGAGATTATTTCAGCGCTTTCATGGCTGCGTGTGCCAAAGGGATTTATAGAGGTGCTGATGTTCGCATACCGGTACATATTCATGCTGTTTGAAGAGGCGATGGTCATATACAATGCGCAGAAAAACCGGCTCGGCTATTGCGGCATCAGATGCTCAATGAACTCACTCAGCACAATGGCAGGTTCACTTATGCTCAGGGCATTTGAGCATAGCCACAACACAGCTGTTGCCATGCAGCAGAGGGGATACAATGGTAGCCTGCCCATGCCGGATAACAAACAATTCAGCGCAGCAGAGGTTGTTGTTTCAATAGCATTCATAACAGCAATGGGGGCAGTATGGACAAGCCTTTGAAAATGGATGTGAGGATAGAGTTATTCTCCTATCCTGACGGCACAGACGCTCTACGGAATGTTGAACTGTGTGTTGAACAGGGAGACTTTATCGGCATACTCGGATCAAACGGCTCTGGCAAGACAACATTGCTGAAGGTGATGGATGGTTTGATCAAGGACTACAAGGGCGAGGTGCTGCTTGACGGCCAGAGGATAAAGAGACTCACTCCAAGACAGATATACAGCAAGATAGGGCTTGTGTTCCAGAATCCTGATGAACAGCTCTTCTCAGCAACTGTCTATGATGATGTTGCATTCGGTCCTCTCAATATGGGATTCAACAAAGATGAAGTTGACAGGAGAGTACAGCAGGCGTTGAGCCAGATGGAGATGGAGCCTCTGATCCACAAGTCTATCAATGCGCTCAGCTATGGCCAGAAAAAGAGGGTGTGCGTGGCAGGCCTGCTCGCAATGGGGCATGAAGTGCTGCTGCTCGATGAGCCTACAGCAGGGCTCGACCCGATGGGCGAGTATAAGATGATGAACCTGCTCACATCGCTTAACAAAAAACATAATGTGACAATAGTGATGGCCACGCATAGCGTTGACCTTGTGCCGCTCTTTTTGAACAGGCTTTATATATTGAGCCGCGGCAGAATCGTGAGGGGCGGAAGACCTGAAGATGTGTTCAGCTGCCCTGATGAGATGTCAGAGGTGAAGCTGAGGCTGCCGCAGATCGCAGAGCTGATATACAGGCTCAAGCATGAGGATAAGATGGCATTCAAGAAAATACCGCTCACAATCGGAGAGGCGCGGCGGGAGATACTGCGGGTCAGCCAATAAACAGAAAAAGTTGAGCTGCGCTATTATTTATTGGAGGTTAAGGCAAAATGCGCAAGGGTTATGTGCAGGTATACACTGGCAAGGGCAAAGGCAAGACAACAGCAGCGCTGGGGCTCGCTCTGCGCGCATCAGGCGCAGGGCTGAAGGTCTTTATAGGCCAGTTTATAAAAAGACGGATATGCAGTGAGCATGAAGCGCTTAAAAGACTGAGCAGCCACATCGAATACAAACAGTTCGGCACAGGTTTTATAAACGGCAAGGTATCAAAGGCAGCAAAGGATGCGGCAGTCAAAGGGCTTGAAGAAGCACGAAAGGCACTCGCATCAGAAAAGTATGATCTTGTTATACTTGATGAGGTAAATGTTGCGCTCCACTATAAAATGATAGAGCTTGATGATGTTCTTCATCTTATTGATGAGCGGCCTTTAAAGACAGAGCTCGTGCTCACAGGAAGATACGCTCACAAGAAGATTATGCAGAAGGCTGATCTTGTTACAG
>JAJFVG010000150.1 GCA_021371915.1 Nitrospiraceae bacterium | reverse complement strand
TTTTGCAGAGAATGTCGAACGCAACACAGTGCATGGTTCGGATTCTCCGGAGTCTGCTGCTTTTGAGATTTCTTACTTTTTTGCTGCAACAGAGATACTTTAAAATCTTCAGGTAATGTGCCGGCTGCGGCCGGCACATTACTTATATTTCTCAGCATAAAGAGATAAACTATATTATGTGGTTACGTTTATTTGGCTATTTCAAGGCTGTGAGGACATTTATATATGTCCTCACAGCCTTTCTTTGCGTTGTATTTCTTGTAATCTTTTCCGGCATCTATAAAAACAGCCACGACCTTATAATGAATGTTGTTCATGAGCAGGCAGAGTCATATTTTGATCTGATAGTAAAGACTCGGCTCTGGAATTCCAACTATGGCGGGGTGTATGTGCTCAAGAATCATGACGTTGAGTCCAACCCTTACCTCCAGCAGCTCGGCATAAAGTCTGATATGCGGTGCGAGGACGGCATTTCGCTCACCATGCGGAATCCGGCGATAATGACCAAGGAAATATCAAAGTTGATGGAAAAGAGCGGAGTGACTTTTCATATCACGAGCCTCAAGCTCTTTAACCCTGAAAACAAGCCTGATGATTTTGAGACCAGCGCGCTCAAGCGTTTTGAAAAGGGAGAAAAAGAAGCATGGCAGGTTGATCGTTCAGGAAACAAACCTGTCTACAGATACATGGCTCCGCTTTATGTAGAGCAGTCATGTCTTGCATGTCATCACAACCAGGGTTACAAGATTGGAGACATTCGAGGCGGAATAAACGTAAACATACCTGTAGGACATATTGATGAGCAGCTCACAAGAAGCAAATATATCCTTATAGCCACCGGCATAGCCACGCTTATACTGATTATCGCTGTGATCTACTTTATGTCAAAAACGCTGATATTAAGGCTCGAAGAGGCCAGGCAGACTATGAGAAAGCAGGCTCTTGTGGATGAGCTGACGCAGGTTTACAACCGCAGATTCCTGATGAAGAAACTAAAAAGTGAGTTCGATAGAAGCACAAGATACGGCACAGGTCTGAGCCTGGTGATGATTGATATCGACTTTTTCAAGAACATCAATGATACCTATGGACACCTGTTTGGCGACCTTGTGCTTGCGCGAGCCGCACATATGATCCAGGATAATCTCAGGAGCTATGATGTGCTCGCCAGATACGGCGGGGAAGAGTTCATGATAGTCTGCCCTGATTCTGACGTTAACGAGGCAAAAGCTGTTGCTGACCGAGTGCATGAAAAGTTGAAGCAAGAGGTTATTAGTGATGACACTCACACAACATCCATCACAATAAGTGCAGGAATTACCGAGCGCAGGCCGGATGACACAATGGATACACTGCTTTCAAGAGTGGATACTGCTTTGTACCAGGCTAAACTGACAGGCCGCGACAAAATTGTAATTTTATAGGAGCAGGACTATGGCATATAAAGACTTGAGAGAATTTGTTGACGCACTGGAAGATAAAGGGCTCCTTCATAGAGTTCAGGCTGAAGTTGATCCCATACTCGAAATATCAGAGATAACGGACAGGATGTGCAAAAGCCCTGGCGGCGGCAAGGCGCTCTATTTCGAAAATGTAAAAGGCTCCGCATTCCCTGTGGTTACCAATATCTTTGGTTCATTCGAACGTATGAGCATGGCGCTTGAAGTTGATAAACTCGATGATGTGGCAGAGCGCATACAGAAGCTGCTGGACCAGGCCCCGCCAAAGACCCTGATGGAAAAGCTCGCTGTGTTGCCCAAGCTGCTCGAATTTTCGCAATTCTTTCCGCGTACGGTAAAATCAGCTCCGTGCCAGGAGGTTGTTGAAAAGGACAATCCTGATCTTTCAAAATTTCCCATACTCAAATGCTGGCCATCTGACGGCCAGCCGGGTGATGAAGGCAGGTTCATCACATTCCCGATGGTGTTCACAAAAGACCCTGAAACAGGCAGGCCTAACTGCGGCATGTACAGAATACACGTTTACGACAAGACAACCACCGGAATGCATTGGCACATTCATAAAGATGGCGCAAGGCACTATGACAAATACAAGGCAATGGGCAAAAGAATGCCTGCTGCAATAGCTGTTGGCTCTGATCCCGCAGTCATTTACTCTGCAACAGCTCCGCTGCCTGAGAGCGTTGATGAAATGATCTTCGCCGGCTTTCTCAGAAAGAAGCCTGTTGAGATGGTCAAGTGCATAACATCAGACATAGAGGTGCCTGCAAATTCAGAACTTGTGATCGAGGGCTACATTGAACCTGCTGAGACAAGAATGGAAGGCCCTTTTGGCGATCACACAGGCTTTTATTCAGCAGCTGATCTCTATCCTGTGTTCCATGTAACATGCATAACACACAAAAAGGATATGCTCTATCCGGCAACAATAGTCGGCAAGCCGCCAATGGAAGACTGCTACATGGCAAAGGCTACTGAGCGCATATTCCTGCCCCTGCTCAAACTCGACTTCCCTGAGATAGTGGACATACATCTGCCCATGGAGGGCGTGTTCCATAATGCAGTGCTAGTGTCGATAAAAAAGAGCTACCCCGGCCATGCAAAAAGAGTGATCTACGGATTCTGGGGCAAGGGACAGATGATGTTTGCCAAACTTATCATCGTGCTGGATGATGACGTTGATGTGCAGGATTTGTCATACTCTGCATGGCGTGTGCTCAACAATGTTGACTGGCGGAGGGATGTGATAATTGCCGAAGGCCCGCTTGATGATCTTGACCATGCTGCAAACTTTCCGCGTTACGGCTCAAAGATGGGCATAGATGCCACCCGCAAGACAAGAGAAGAGGGCATGACACGTGACTGGCCAGAAGAGCTTTATATGTCTGATGATATTAAAGCTCTTGTTGATAAAAGATGGAAAGAGTATGGATTTTAAAATTTGAGAAAAAGGAGGCGCTGCATAAATGCAGCGCCTCCTTTTTAATATGGATCATAATGAGACGGTTATATTTATTGACAAAGAGTTAAAAAGATGATAGGTTTTGAACATGTCCAGGACACCAAAAA
>JAJFVG010000048.1 GCA_021371915.1 Nitrospiraceae bacterium | reverse complement strand
GCCTTCAGATACGCGTAGCCCGAGAGTTTGGGTATCGCGAAATATGTGAAGCCGGTTTTCTTTTCTGATGCTGCAAGCAGCACCCTGTGAGGCTGGTTGTCAGAGGGCACAGAGATTTTTCCGGGCATCACAAAGCTGAATGATGTTGTCTCTGTCTTGACCTGCGGCTCTTCAAACGGCTGATTGTCAGCTTCAGGAACCATTGCGCTCTTTGACATTGCCATAAGCTCTTCCTTGGGTGAACGGTAGGCCTGATATGTTCTGGGCTTGTAGATATCAATATTCCATGCGGTCAGATCAGCAGGCGCGGTTGAGCTGTGAGGCCTTGCTGTTGACACCTCGATAGTCACATCTTTCCAGTCTTCTCCTGTTGACTGTCTGATTACGGCAAAGCAGCTCAGATCAATCTTTGATGCTGACGAGTCTGCCCTCACTTCATATAACGGCGACCATCCTGCGCTCTTCACAACATAAGAGAATGCGAGACCCGCTTCTTTGATGTCATCCTGCGCAAGGATTGTCAGGCTGATCTGCTTGCTGTTATCAGGTGTGTTGAGAGCCTTTATCTCTTTTTCAACAGCAGCCTTCTCTTCATTCAGCTTTTTGAGTCTGAGTTCCGATCTGGTTATCCTCTCGCTGTTTTCTGTAAGGGATTTTTCTATAAATCTGGCATGAGCCTCAACCTCTGCCTGGGTTGTCTTCTGGTTCTGCGCAAAAGGCATAACCTTTTTTATGAACTCATTTGCGCTCGATATTACGGATATCTCGTTTGATGTCTTTTTTATGGATTCATTAATTGAATCGAGTCTTGCCTGGAGCTTCTGAGTCTTTTCCTGCGGAGTTCTGGTGAGCGCGGTCTTTTCTATCTGGATTTCAGATATCTTTGCTGCTGATTTCGAGCTGAGCCTTACCTGTACTGACTGGTCAACAAGGTGAGGAGTGATGCCGGAGATGCGGATGGTGTTCTCTCCCTTTTTGAGCGGGAAGCGCGCCTCCTTGCTGATTA
This sequence comes from Nitrospiraceae bacterium, assembly GCA_021371915.1. Taxonomy (GTDB): domain Bacteria; phylum Nitrospirota; class Thermodesulfovibrionia; order Thermodesulfovibrionales; family Dissulfurispiraceae; genus JAFGXL01. The sequence goes on along the minus strand of JAJFVG010000048.1, from coordinate 15,004 downwards.
TCGCGCTGTCTGTAAGCACGATTACATTCTGTATTTTTGTCGCGGGCTCAATGACTGCGGCAGATGAGGGTAAACAATTAAAAAAGATCGCAATTGCAAAAGTGGCAATTGCGAGACCGGCATGCATGCGTGATGATCTCTTCATTTTATCTCCTTTGGGTTTTTATGACATCTATTTTTTCTTTTCAGGAATGCGGCTGAATGGCGCGACAAATCTGTTCGCAATAAATTTATTTGCAACAACAAACGGTTTGTTGGGATCCAGGCCTGTCTCTTTCAGCGAGTATGTGAAGCGGCCCTCCTGCTGCATTGCCTTGCAGGTGTCAGGGAATGTGCGGAGTATGGTGAGCGCGTTATCCTTCATCTCGAAAACAAAATCCTTTTTGTCTGTGCAGCCGGAAACAGCCACATGTATGGTGATCTCTTTTTTATCATAATCGAGAGTAAGGCCCAAAAGGTTCTCTGGTTCAGCGCTGTATGCTGCTGATGAAATAACACATAACATGCCTAATATCAAAAGGATGGTTCTCATGCTTTTCTCCTGTAATGCTGATATATCAAAAAAAAGCCTGCAGACTTATAACAAGCTGATTGTGTCAGTAAATCAACTGCATTGTAGCAGTAATCCTGTTTAACGTATAGGGATAGTTGCATTTTAGATTATCGGAAATGGTTGGGCATGCCTTGAATATATTTGTAGCCGCTTGGAATTTCTGATCAACAGAGATGTTTAAAGGTGTCAGAATAGTTGTACAGGATAGCGAGCCGCAACGATTGTATTGCTTCCATGCATATTGTTGAAAAACATCTTATCTCTTTGCGTTTTAGTGATATTTTGTGTTAACTTTGAGATATTTTCAGGGGTTCGGAGGGAACCAATGGTAAAGGCAATGATCAGTACGGATATGCTGAACAGGATCTTTTTTATTGCTGAAAGGGTGCTGGTTTTTGATGGGATCGATAGCGTGTTTGAACACATTATCAAGACAGCGGCCCAACTCACAAAGGCTGATGCTGCTGCGATAAGGCTGTTTGACATGGATTCAGGAGATCTGAGGCTCATAAAGGGATATGACTCAGTGACAGGTTTTTTTGAGCAGCCGCATCTGGGACTTGCTGAAGGCATAGCAGGACATGTTGTGATGACCGGGAAGCAGTATTCAACTGTTGATGCTCCAAAGGACAAAAAGATTTCGAAAAAAGAGCTTATGAACATCAAGGGCGCAAAGTCAGCCCTCTGCATTCCGCTCAGGACGAAAGATACGGCGCTTGGCTGTGTAACCGTATTCAGGAAGAACAGGGAAAAGTTCACAGACCAGGAGAGCTTGCTCCTCAACATATTCGCATCACAGGCAGTTGTTGCGATAGAGAAGACCAAGCTTGTTGATGAACTTGAAAAACAGGCAAAGTTCGACTCTCTTACAGGTCTGCATAACGCAGGCTCTCTCTACCACCAGGCAGAGATGCTGATGAAGCTGGCGCTCAGGTACTCGTATGAGGTGAGCATAGTTTTCATGAAGGTGGACAACTTTGCAAAGTTCCAGGACACCCATGGCAGCCTGCTTGCTGACAAGCTGCTGATAGATATCTCGAAGATCATAAGAGACCAATGCAGAAATACTGATATAAGCGGCAGGCTCAATGCCGAGGAGTTTGCTGTTATAGTGCCTTACACCGGCAAGGACGGCGCTTATGTGCTTGCTGACAAGATCAGCAAGTCAGTCTCTTCAGCCAGGTTTGTCGGCAAAAAGGGCAGTGTGAAGGCTTCACTTACAGCAGGCGTGGTCTCTTTCCCTGATGACGGGTTTGACATACCCGAGATGCTTGTTGATTCATCCAAAAAAGTTTTCAAGGCCAGGCGCAAGCCTGCTAAAAAGCCTGCTGCATGCAGCAGGCGCAAATAAGAACTTAACAGGAAGGTTTGATGAAGATTAACAAGTCAAAGGCGCTGTACAAAAAAGCGTGCAGACTAATGCCGATGGGAGTTAACAGCCCGGTCAGGGCATTCAGGGCTGTAGGCGGCTCTCCGCTCTTCATATCAAAGGCAAAGGGCTCAAAGATATTCGATGTAGACGGCAATGCTTACATAGATTATGTGCTTTCGTGGGGGCCGATGATAGTCGGACACGCTCACCCTGCTGTTGTAAAGGCGATAAAGTCTGCTGTTGAAAAAGGCACTAGCTACGGAGCGCCATGCCCGCAGGAAATAGAACTTGCCGAACTTGTGATGAAGGCATATCCTTCGATTGAAAAGCTCAGGATGGTCAGCTCAGGCACAGAAGCTACAATGAGTGCGATAAGGGTTGCGCGCGGATTCACAAAAAGAGACAAGGTAGTAAAGTTTGAGGGCTGCTACCACGGCCATTCTGACGGACTGCTTGTCAAGGCAGGTTCAGGCGCCATGACTTTCGGCGTGCCTGACAGTCCCGGCGTGCCTGCTGACTATGCCAAAAATACACTCACCCTTCCATACAATGATGCAAAAGCTTTCACAAGCCTTATCAAAAAAGAGTGGAGGTCTATCGCCTGCGTAATAGTAGAGCCTGTTGTCGGCAATATAGGCTGCGTGCTTCCAAAGCCAGGTTTTCTTGAGACACTCAGAGAAGTTACGGTAAAGCATGGCATAGTGCTGATCTTTGATGAAGTGATGACAGGCTTCAGGGTTGCATATGGCGGGGCGCAAAAGAAGTTCGGCATAAAGCCTGATCTCACCTGTCTCGGCAAGGTCATAGGCGGCGGGTTGCCTGTAGGAGCATATGGCGGAAGAAATGAGATCATGTCCATGGTTGCGCCTGAAGGGCCTGTATACCAGGCAGGCACTCTCTCCGGCAATCCTGTTGCAATGACAGCAGGCATAGAGACACTCAGGATAATCAACAATAAGGATGCGTATAAAAAACTCGAAAAGTCGATGCAGCAGCTAGAAGAGGGACTGCGGGATGCCGCAGCAAAGGCAAAAGTTCCCACAAGGTTTTACAGGGCCGGCACAATGTTCTGCACATACTTTACTGATTCAGAAGTCTATGACTATGAGACAGCAAAGCTTGCTGATACTGCAAAGTTCGGCAGATTCTTCATCAATATGCTGAACAGGGGTATTTATCTGGCGCCGAGCCAGTTTGAAGCAGGCTTCATGTCTCTTGCCCATACCGCATCAGACATAGACAAGACGGTTTCTGCTGCGTTCGATTCTCTAAAGAAAAATTAACATCAGATTTCATAGTGAAAAAAGGGCTTTATCAGGCCCTTTTTTTATGATCTGTTTTCTTGCTTTTAACTTATTTCGTGTAGTAAAATTTGTAGCTTTACACATAATCTGCAATGGACTGAAACAAATAAATCGAGGTGAGGACGCGTATGAAAAAAATGAAAGCAGTTTTTTTCACCATGCTGGCAGTCGCAGCATTGTCAGTGTTCCTGATCCAGTCCGGCGTAAGCGCACAGCAGCCGGCAGATCAGGCCAAAAAACAGCAGCAGCCCAAACAGGCAGCTGCAAAGCCATTGGTGCAGGCCCCGGACACGGTAACTCCTGCTCCAAAGATGGCGTTCTTCCCATGTTCGCAGTGTCACGCTGCAATGCCTGCAAACAAGACGGAAAGAGCCCTGGCATTTCACACAGAGATAGCATTGAAGCACATGCCCGCTGGCTGGTGCTTCAACTGCCACGATGAAAAGAACAGAGACAAGCTTAAGCTGGCAAACGGAGACCTCATTGACTACAATGACTCCGCAAAGCTCTGCGGCCAGTGCCATGGCGCAACTCTTAAAGAGTGGCAGGACGGAGTGCATGGCAAAAGAACAGGCATGTGGAACGGCAAGAAGGTTTATGAAAACTGCCTGACCTGCCATGATCAGCATCAGCCTGCATTCAAGGCCATAAAGCCGTTGCCTGCTCCGGAAAAGCCGGAAAAAATAATTTACAAGAATAAAAAATAAAGACAGGAGGAGTGACCTGGTTATGATAAAGAAAACAAGAAAGCACCCTGCAGGAATAAATGTCGACCGCAGGACTTTTCTGAAGGGCGCAGCCCTTGGTTTGGCTGGCATAGCGCTTCCGCCGGCAGGTGCTGACGCAGGTCTTCTGGATGATTTCTTCCAGAAGCACTTCAGGGAAATGAATGACGAGGAGGTCAGGAAAGTTATCGACCGCCTCGAAAAAGAGTATTCAAAGAAGTACAGCAAGGACATAAAGGTCAAGGCCACAAAGCCGATGGAAAATGTGATGTTCGGATACGGCCTTGATATAGGAAGATGTATAGGCTGCAGAAGGTGCGTTTATGCCTGTGTTGAGGAGAACAACCAGTCAAGAGATCCACAGATTCACTGGATAAGCGTACTTAAAATGAAGAAGGGTTCAAACCTCGTGGACCTCAACAATTCTGATAAATACTACCAGCCGGATCAGGTTCCTGAGCCGGGATATTTCTATCTGCCGGTGCAGTGCCAGCAGTGTGAGGATCCTCCGTGCGTGAAGGTCTGCCCCACAAAGGCAACATGGAAGGACAAGGACGGCATTGTTGTAATTGACTACAACTGGTGCATAGGCTGCAGATACTGCATGGCTGCCTGCCCTTATGGAGCAAGGCGCTTTAACTGGGGACAGCCCAACATACCCGCTGACCAGATTAATCCCAATACGCACTACCTTGGCAACCGCCCAAGACCAAAGGGCTCTGTCGAGAAGTGCACATTCTGCATCCAGCGCACAAGAGAGGGCAGATACACTGCATGCGTTGAGGCATGTCCTGTCGGAGCCAGAAAATTCGGCAACCTGCTTGATCCCAACAGCGAGATCCGCAAGGCAATGGAGCACTTCAGAGTTTTCAGGCTCAAGGAAGATCTCAATACAAGGCCCCAGTTTTTCTACTTCTTCGGTGTGAAATCAAACAGGCCAGGGGGAGGTAAGTAATGACTACCGCGTTGATAAACTTCTTTAAGGATGTAACAAACATATTCAAGGGCGGCCCAAAGTATTACGGTCTTATGGGCATCCTTATTGCAGTAGTGGCAGTCGGATTCGGCGCATATTATATGCAGGCTGACAGAGGCCTTATCGTTACTGCCATGAGAGACCAGGTGGCATGGGGATTTTATATCGCCAACTTCACCTTCCTGGTCGGAGTTGCAGCAGCAGCAGTGCTTCTGGTGATCCCTGCATATCTGTATAAATTCAAACCTATAAAAGAGGTTGTGCTCTTTGGAGAGATCATGGCTGTGACAGCCATCTCGATGTGCCTGCTCTTTATAATGGTGGACGTTGGCCGTCCTCTTTTTGTCTGGCACATGCTTCCTGTGATAGGCACCATCAACTTTCCTGCCTCGTTGCTGGGTTGGGACTTCTTTGTGCTTAACGGCTACCTTGCGGTGAACCTTGCTGCGCTCGGGTATGTTCTTTATCGCTACTCACAGGGCAAGCCGTATGACCTCAAGGTGCTGTTGCCAATAGTGATAATCTCCATACCGATGGCCTTCAGCATTCATACTGTTACAGCTTTTCTGTACGGCGCTGTAAAGGCAAGGCCATTCTGGAACGTATCAATTCTGGCGCCGAGATTCCTTGCGTCAGCCTTCTGCTCAGGCCCTGCGCTTATGCTGCTTGTGTTTCAGGCTCTGAGAAAATATGAAAAGGTGGATATTGAGGACAAGGCGATGTTCAAGATCGCAGAGATCATCACATACGCGCTCGGCATCAACCTCTTCTTTCTCTTTGTCGAAATATTCACTGACTTTTATGCAAACACGCTGCACGGCGAATCCATGCATTATCTCTTCTTCGGGATAGACGGCAAGACCAACCTGGTGCCGTTCATATGGACAGCGGTTGTTCTTAACCTGATCGCCTTTGCGATCATGCTCACGCCGAAGTACAGGTACAACTACAAGACACTGAATATAGCTCTTGTGATGATGATAATCGGCGTGTACATAGAAAAGGGCATGGGCCTTGTTATACCTGGCCAGACTCCGGACACACTCGGCGATCTGTATGAATATATGCCGACAGTGCCTGAGCTTCTCATAAGTATCGGCGTATGGGGAATAGGCGCTCTTATTTATATAACCCTTGTGAAGTTCGCACTGCCGAAGATAAGGGCAGCAAAGAATTTCGAACACTGATAGTATCTTTTCAGAAGGCCCTGCTGAGCAATCTCAGCAGGGCCTTTTTTTTGTTACACTATAATCAATGGGGGAGGGATGGCATATTCGGGACATGATGAGAGATCACAACGTGTTGTGCTCTATAAAATCTTTGCCTCTGTTTTTCTTGAGGAGCCTTCTGATGAGGCGATATCAGGCGTTGCTGATCTCTTCGGCTTTGCTGATACAAGCTCAGGGTCTAGGATAAGAGACGAATTCAACAGCATTTTCTTCAACCCCGGCACGCCCCTTCAGCCTTATGAGTCTCTGCACAACTATAATCATGCCAAGGGCCCCGGCCTTTTCTCAGAGCCTGCTGCTGATGCGCAGCAGTATTATGCGGAGGCAGGGCTTGTGATGGATGAAGATATAAACCTGCCGCCTGACCACATATCAGCAGAGCTGTTTTTCATGGCTTATCTTATTGAGCTGGACATGGTTGATATGCAGCGATGTTTCATGCAGGATCATCTGGTTAAATGGATACCCGAATACTGCACAATGGTGAAAGAGGCGGCAGGCACAGCATTTTACAGGGAGGCAGCATCCCTGCTCAGGCTTTTTATTCTTGATGATCTTGCATCAATGAGCAGGTTTTGCTAATCTGAACGCATTGTGCCAGTGTTGAAATATGCTGGTGCCAAATTTTATAGTATCCGAGTGGAAACTCAGCATCACCCAAAGGACGAGCAGCATAATGACAAGCACGAGAAGCCATTTTTCAAATTGTTTTTCGAAGCAAGTTTTATCGGCATGTATCTTGTCATAGCTACATTTGTGGGCTTTGGCATGGGATATCTTCTTGACAAGGCCTTTGGAACATCTCCGTGGCTCACCTTTGGAATGATGATTCTGGGTATCATCGCCGGATTCCGCGAAATACTCAGGGTTGTGAACAAACAGAACCGGTAGAAGGGATTAACCTGAATGGACAATATGCTGAAAAAAATAAACAAGCAGTCTTGGCTGCTGCTCGGAATAGCAGCTGTAGCATCCCTCTTTTTTGCTGATGTAATTTTCGCCTTCAGCATATTGTTGAGCGGAGCGCTCGGCATATTGAACTTCAGGGGCATTGTCTGGGGAGCAAAGAGCCTTATCGGCGGTGATAAGGCGCAGTTAAAGATGCTGGTGCTTTCCATGTTCAAACTTCTGGTAATGTTCTCCATACTCCTCATACTTGTCATATTCAAACTCATCAATCTCTTTGGTGTGCTGATAGGTTTCACAATAGTTTTTGTGGTAATGGTCAAGGAAGGATTGATCGCCGCCAGAAATAAAGAGAATGCTGCAATAACCGATGACTCACACAGTAGTTCTGACGAATAGAGAAATGTTCAACTGGTTTATAATCGCTGCAATACTCTTTGTGCTGATCGCGCTCAAGCTCACCAAGTTTGCAGCAGTAGCCGCGATAGTGGCGCTTGTTGTGCTCTTCATAACCAAAAATCTGGCTGCTATAACCAGAAAATGCTCAGGCAGGGGAGATCAGGATGACAAGAGTTGATTTCACCAATATCACAAAGGATTCTCTTGGAACAGCGGGCCTCGCTGATGAGGACTTCAACAGTATTGATATAAAAAAGCTGAATGAGCTGTTTGGGGCAGGAGCAAAAGCAGGCCTCGGATTTTTTGATCTGCCCGGTCAGGATGTATCTTCAGTAATTACTGCTGTAAAAAAAACTGCACAGTTTGACAACTTTCTTGTGCTCGGCATAGGCGGTTCAGCGCTTGGCCCGCGCTCCATACTGGATGCGCTCAGCCCGCTTCATAACCTACGCAAAAAACCCAGGGTGTTTATCTATGACAATGTTGATCCAATGACTCTTGAAAGCATATTCAGCATAATCGATCTGAAGAATACTGCTGTAAATGTCATAACCAAGTCAGGCAGCACTGCTGAGACGATCGCATCTTTCATGATCATATGGCACAGGCTCAAAGAACTTAATTTGAAGCCGGCGGACCATTTGATAATAACAACTGACCCTGAAAAGGGCAGCATGCGAAAGATAGCAGATGAGTACAAAATAACAGCGCTTGATCTGCCGCCTGCTGTTGGAGGCAGGTTCTCTGTGCTGAGTCCTGTAGGTCTGCTGATGGCAGGCGCAGCTGGTGTTGATATAGAGGCGCTGCTTGAGGGCAGCGCGCATATGCATACAGTCTGCATGCAGAAGGATCTGTACAAAAACCCTGCGTATCTTTTTGCGGCGTCAGTATATCTGATGAACAAAAAATTCAGCAGGACAACCACTGTGCTTGTGCCGTATGCTGACAGGCTCAAGTCATTTTCAGAATGGTTCTGCCAGCTCTGGGGAGAGAGTCTCGGCAAAGACGGTACAGGCCTGTCCCCATACCCGTCTGTCGGCACTACTGACCAGCATTCACAGCTTCAACTATGGATGGAGGGGCCGAACGACAAGGTGATAGTATTTATAGCGGTTGATGACTATGGCACGGACATTCGCATGCCTGATGAATTTGCAGGACTCGATGCAATGGGGTATCTATCAGGCCATACTCTTGCCGAACTCATAAAGACAGAGCAGGAGGCAACAGAGATAGCCCTTACAAAGAAGAGCAGGCCGAGCATAACCGTAAGAGTGCCTGCGATAGATGCCTTCCATCTCGGCCAGCTGTTCCATTTTTTTGAGGCAGCCACTGCTGCCGCAGGGTTCCTCTTTGGCATTAATCCGTTTGACCAGCCCGGAGTTGAAGAGGGCAAAAATCTTACCTACGGGATGATGGGCAAAAAAGGTTATGAAGACAAGGCAGCGGAGTTTGCGGAGTACAGAAAGAAAAGCAGCAGGCTTGTGATCTAGTTGCGCGGATTTTCCCTGCGCCATTGACCAGGAGTCTGTTTGAAGGCATCATCCTTCCATAAACCTTTGCGGCCTTCTCTGGCCCGTTCCTGAGCTTCTGCAATCTGATCAGCGTATTTCACGTTAGGCGGTATTGTGTATGCGAGGGCATATCCTGACTCCACCATCAGCATGTTTATGTTTCTGCCCTTTTTATCCCACAGGTATCCGAGCATCCTGCCGTATTTGTCCCTGTGTTCAACATCCAGCTCCAGCGAGACTATCCAGTCGCTCCTGCCGAGTATATCCTTGAGATGTTTCTTTGCCTTTCTTCCCCAGGGTTCCTGTTTGAGTTCAGGCGCGTCTATGCCTATAAGCCTTACGCGCTCTGTCTTTGCAGGCAGTTTGGCAAAGCCGCTAGTCCGTATGCTCACTGTGTCTCCGTCATGCACCTGGGTAACCCTGTAGAGCGTACCCGACGGCGCTGCCTGGGCGCTTTTTTTGAGAAATACATTGTCTTTGTTCTCAGCATGCAGGGCTGTGCAGAGAAGGGCGAGCGTGATTGCAATCGCTGCTGTTAATGTATAATAAAAACGCATCACGCGTTATATTAACACAATTTATTGTTTTCAATAGACTAAATCAATGGAGCTGCGTCAGGTGAACAGGAATGTTGTGCTTACAGGGTTTATGGGCACAGGCAAGAGCGCTGCCGGCCAGATAATCGCAAAGAAGCTCGGCCTGCGGTTCATTGATATTGATGCAGAGATCGAACGCACGCAGGGCATCACGATAAACGAGATATTCGCGCTGCATGGCGAGGAGTTTTTTCGAGACCTGGAAAGCGCGGTCATCGACGAGCTTTCAAAGGCAGGGCCTGCTGTGATAGCAACAGGCGGAGGCGCTGTGCTCAGGGAAGAGAATATGAGAAGGCTGCGTGAAAACGGTATTGTCGTATGCCTGATGGCAGAGCCTGAGATAATATTTTCGCGAGTTGGAAAGGCAGGCAACAGGCCTCTGCTCAAGACTGATGATGCCATGACAAAGATAAAAGAGATGCTCAAAGCACGCAGCCCGTATTACAATAAGGCTGATATAATAATCGACACAGGTAATAAAACACCTCTTGAGACTGCTGAAGAGGTGATACAACAGGTCAAGGACATGGTCAGCTGAATTATGAACAGGGTAAGGGTTGATTTAGGCGAAAGAAGCTATGACATTGTTGCAGGCTCAGGCCTGCTTAAAGATACAGGCGCGCTTCTTGGCAGCCTCGGTTTCAGCAGCAGAGTTGTGATACTGAGCAATCCTGTTGTTGAACGCCTCTATTGCGAAGAAGTTCACAACTCCATATCAGCAGCAGGGTTTGAGTGCAGCCGTGTGATAATACCTGACGGCGAACAGTACAAGAGCTACGACTGGTCCTACAACATACTCACAGAACTCCTCAAGCTGCGGCTCGACAGAAAATCATGCATAGTTGCCCTGGGCGGCGGCGTTATCGGAGACATGGCAGGATTCGTCGCGTCGATATACATGCGCGGTATAAATTTTGTGCAGATACCAACCACACTTCTTGCGCAGGTAGACAGCTCTGTGGGCGGCAAGACAGGCGTGAATCATCCCCTCGGCAAAAACATGATAGGCACATTCCACCAGCCCAGGCTGGTTATCGCTGACACTGATGTGCTCAAGACGCTTGATCAGAGGCAACTGCTTTGCGGCATGGCAGAGGTGATCAAGTACGGCATAATAAGCGACAGCGGACTATTTAGCTATCTCGAGGACAACAGGGACAGAATACTTGGACTGGATGAATCCGCAATGACACATCTCATAAAAAGATCGTGCGAAATAAAGGCTGATGTTGTCTCCAGGGATGAGCGCGAATCAGGCCTGCGCGAGATATTGAACTACGGTCATACCGTGGGACATGCGATAGAGACAGAGACCGGTTATCTGAAGTATCTTCACGGCGAAGCAGTGGCTATAGGCATGTGCCTTGAAGCAAAAATATCCGCGCTCAGCGGAGTGCTTGATGCCTCACATCTTGGCAGGATAGAAGGGCTTGTAAAAGACTATGGCCTGCCGCACGGCATTCCTGACGATATTCAGCGCAACAGGCTGATAGAGCATATGGCAATAGACAAAAAGACCGTCTCCGGCAGGGTCAAGTTCATACTCCCTGAAGAGATAGGCAGGGTGAGAATAGAGACAAGCATAAGCGATGATGTCATACTCAGGGCGCTTGCGTGATGAACAAGATACTCGTTGTGGATGATGAGGCTGACATTGTTGAACTCATCTCTTACAATCTCAAAAAAGAGGGCTATGAAGTTGATACCGCGCTTGATGGTGATGAAGCCCTCCAAAAAATAAGGTCAGGCAGCAATGACCTTGTTGTGCTCGATCTTATGCTGCCCGGCATACAGGGCCTCGAGATATGCAGGATCATAAGAAGCACAAAAGAGCTTGCAACCCTGCCTGTCATAATGCTCACCGCAAAGAGCGAAGAGGTGGACAGGATAGTCGGGCTCGAAATGGGAGCTGACGACTATGTTGTAAAACCTTTCAGCCCCAGAGAGCTTGTCGCAAGGGTGAAGTCATTGCTCAGGAGGGCTGAGTCAGGCGCTGTCAAGGAAGAAGACAGCAAGGCAGATGCTGAATCAAACATAACCATAGGCGATATGGTTATTGACCGGGAAAGATACACAGTCACAATAGGCAGCAAAAAGATCAAGCTGAGCGCGCGTGAATTCAAGCTGCTCGCATATCTTGCGCAGAAGCGCGGCAGAATATACAACCGGGAGCAGCTGCTTGATGCTGTGTGGGGTGATGATGTTTTTGTTGAGCCGCGCACTGTTGATGTTCACATAAGAAGGCTCAGGTCAAAAATAGAGGAGAACCCTGACAACCCTGTGTATATAAGGACAATGCGCGGGGTTGGGTACTATATCGAGTGAATATGGATATGACCTTCATTTCAATACTGGTTCTTTCAGCAGCAGCGTTTGTGCTGGTGTTTGCTGTCAAAAGACTCATCTCATACCGCAATGAACTCAGGGCTTTTCTTACCGAATTATCAGAGGGCAACTCCAGTGCGAGGCTGCCGGCGAGTTTTGATGAAGAGACCATGATGAAGGCATTGAAGATATGCAGGGACATGGAAAAGGCGCAGATGCACCTTGTGTCTGCTGATACCCAGAGGCGCACGCTTGATGCCATGCTCAGGAGTCTTTCTGACGGCATTGTTGTGGTCAGCAGCGCCGGACTTATCACCCTGGCCAACAGGACTTTTGTGAGAGTGCTCTCACTTGAGCGCAGGATTGAGGGCAGGTTAATGAACGAGACCGTGCGCCACCTGAAGCTTAACCAGATATTTTCAGAGGCAATGGAATCCAGGGATGTGGTCACAGAGGAGATAGAGGTTGAGCACAGCGGACGCATCCGCTACTTCATAGCCACAGCAGTGCCGGTTGTTGCAGCAGAGACAGATAGCGTGATAATTACGTTGCATGACATAACCCGGCTCAAGCAGCTGGAAATGATGCGAAGGGATTTTATAGCCAATGTTTCTCATGAGATAAAGACTCCGCTGACCGCGATAAGAGGCTTTTCAGAGACTCTTATAGACGGCGCGATAAATGACACTGAAAGCGCTATAAGATTTTTGCAGATGATAAAGAACCACAGCGAGAGGCTCAACAATCTTGTTGGAGACCTGCTCACGCTTTCGAGCATAGAGACAGGAGACATCAACATAGACAGGAGTGATGCTGATCTTGACCAGGTGATAGACAGCGTGTTTCTCATGCTCCAGGACAAGGCATCCGGCAAAGGACTTTATCTGAAAAAAGAGATACCAACCGGACTCGGCAGAATAACTGCTGACAGGGACAAGCTGATACAGGTTGCGCTTAACCTTGTGGATAATGGCATCAAGTTCACAGAGAACGGTGGCATAACAGCAGGGGTTTCGGTTGAGGCAGGCTCAAGAGTGTTTTTTGTGAAGGACACTGGCGCAGGCATACCCAAAGAACATCTTGACAGACTAGGAGAGCGCTTTTACAGAGTGGACAAGGCGCGTTCAAGGGCGCTTGGAGGCACTGGCCTCGGTCTGGCAATAGTGAAGCACATCCTGATAGCGCATGGCTGGAGCATGGCTGTTGAGAGCGAGCCCGGCAAAGGCACAACAATAAAAATATTCCTGGACAAACAGGCCTCTGAAGTCTGATTCCCCGCGGACTGTTGCAGCAGCACATCCCTTGCTTTAAACTGTAAAGAGGAGTGAACCTTTATGGACTATGTGATAAAAATAGGCGGCGAGGCAGGCCAGGGCATACAGACAATCGGCGACACGCTCGCCAGGGTTTTTTCCCGTCGTGGCTGCCATGTGTTTACTGACCAGGATTATGAATCTAGGGTGAGGGGCGGCCACAACTTTTACAGGATAAGATTCTCCGACAAGCCTGTTTTCTGCGCAAGGGAATCAGTTGACATTCTGATAGCCCTCGATAAGGAAAGCATAAAAAGATATGAGAAGTTGCTCTCTTTAAACGGACTGATAATCTATGACTCTGAGAAGATGAAAGAATCATTCAACAGCGAAAGGTTTATAGACATCCCGTTCAGCAGGCTTGCGCAGGAGCATGGCGGCAGCAGCATAATGGCAAACTCCGCTGCCATAGGAGCTGTGCACGGGATGTTGAATATGGAGCTGGATGCCATAAACACTATTTTCAATGATGCATTTTCTAAAAAAGGCGAACAGACAGTGCAGGCAAATATCAGCACAGCAAAGGCTGGATATGATTTTGCAGCTGACGCGTGCGTGCTCTGTTCATTTGATCTGCCGCAAAAAACAGAACCGCTTATGATGATCTCTACAACAGAGGCGCTTGCAGCAGGGGCCATAGCATCAGGTTGCGGATTCTATGCTGCATACCCAATGACACCATCAACAGGCATAATGAATTACCTTGCATCTAAAGAATCATCATGCGGAATCATTGTTGAGCAGGCTGAGGATGAGATTGCTGCCATTAATATGGCGCTCGGCGCTTCTTATGCGGGATTAAGGGCTATGACAGGCACATCAGGCGGAGGCTTTGCACTGATGGTTGAGGGACTGTCTCTTGCTGGAATGACAGAGACCCCTGTTGTAATCTGCCTCGGTCAGAGGCCCGGGCCTGCAACAGGCCTGCCCACAAGGACAGAACAGGCTGAACTGATGTTTTCACTCTTTGCAGGGCATGGAGAATTTCCGCGCGTGATATTCGCGCCCCGCGATCCTGAGCAGGCCTTTTATCTGATCAACAAGGCATTTGACCTTACTGAAAAATATCAGATACCGGTCTTTATGCTTTTTGACCAATACCTCTCTGACGCGCAATGGACATTCAGTGGTTTTGATCTTTCGAAGATCGGATATAAAGACTACAGGCTCAGGACAGAGCAGCTGAAGTCTCTGGAAAAATACAGCAGGTATTCATTCACGGATACAGGCATATCACCGATGGCTGTTCCTGGTGCATCAGGACATCTCGTTGTTGTTGACAGTGATGAGCACAACGAGGCTGGACATATCATAGAGGATGCTGAGACCAGAAATGCGATGGTGAACAAAAGACTGCACAGGAAGATGCCGCTCATAAGGCAGGAAGTATCAGCGCCGCTTATCTATGGCAGCAGCGATGCAGAGCTTGTTATAGTTGGATGGGGTTCCACATATGGACCTCTGAAAGAAGCAGTTGATGCTCTCTCAGGAAAGATAAATGCAGCGCTCGTGCATTTTCAGGAGGTGTTCCCGCTTCCAGCTGATGAGCGTTCAGCCTATATGGATGTTATCAGAAAGGCGCGGGTATCCATATGCGTGGAAAATAATGCAACCAGCCAGTTTGCATTTCTGCTCAGAGCTGAAAAAGGCATCAGCTTCACCTACCACATAAACAGATTCGATGGCAGGCCTTTTACAATCGATTCTGTACTGGAGGATATAAATGGCCTCATTTGAGGATTTTGCAGGCGAACATGATGCGTGGTGTCCTGGATGCGGGAATCACATTATA
>JAJFVG010000145.1 GCA_021371915.1 Nitrospiraceae bacterium | reverse complement strand
GATAAGGCTGATTCTGGTTTTGCTTCATTTTTATATCCATTTTGAAATGCTATATGGCGCGGTTCTATTGTGTCGCTGTCGCAAAGAATTAACGCGCGCTCTACAATGTTTTTCAATTCCCTCACATTGCCCTTCCAGTCGTAATTCAGGAACATCTCTTTTACTGCGGCAGACAGGGCGATATTCTTTGTGCATATACCGCCTGAGCATATTCTTATAAAATATTCAGCAAGCGGAATTATGTCATCAACCCTCTGCCTAAGTGGAGGTACAACTATTGGAAACACATTTAATCTATAGTACAGGTCTTCCCTGAATTTGCCATGAGCAACATCCTTTTCAATGTCTTTGTTGCTTGCTGCTATTACCCTGCAATCAACACTGATGGTCTTTGTGCCGCCGACCCTCTCGAATTCGCTCTCCTGCAAAACGCGTAGCAGCTTTGATTGAAGAGACAAGTCCATGTCCCCTATCTCATCAAGAAATATGGTTCCTTTGTCAGCCAATTCGAATCTGCCGGGTTTGATCTCATTTGCACCGCTGAATGCTCCTTTTTCATGGCCGAATATCTCGTTCTCGATCAGCTCGTGCGGAATGGCAGCGCAGTTTACAGCAACAAATGGCTCTGATGCACGAGAGCCTGAATAGTGTATTTTTCTGGCGAGCAGCTCCTTTCCAGTACCGCTTTCGCCAAGCAAAAGAACAGTGGTTTTAAGTGAAGCCACCTTCTCAGCCTTCTGCATAACTTCTGTCCATGACTGGCTGCTGCCGATTATCTCCGGCATTTTCATGTAATTAGGCAGCTCGCTCTTCATGAGCAGGTTCTCTTTTATAACTGCCTTATCAGAGAGAGCTCTTTTAAGTATAAGCACCAGGTGGTCAGTATCAAAAGGCTTTGTTATAAAGTCATATGCCCCGGACTTCACAGCCTTCACTGCAAGTTCTATTGAAGCAAATGCTGTCATCACAACAACCGGTATCATGGGCATGCGCTCTGAAATAGCAGCGAGTACCTGCATCCCATCTCCATCAGGCAGTTTAAGGTCAGTTACAGCAGCATCAAATCCACCTGCTGCGATAAGCTTCATTGCATCTTTAACGCTAGCCGCTGTTTTTACGCCAAATCCTTCTGCTGTGAGAGTGCTGGCGAGCATCTCTCGCATGCCTTTGTTGTCTTCGACTATCAGAATTGTATTCATTATTGTTTTGGCAGGCTCAGGATGAATGATGCGCCTTTGCCTTCGATATTCTCCGCGGTTACGCTGCCGCCGTGCGCGATAGCGACCTTCTGCACAAAAGCGAGTCCTATTCCCAACCCTTTTTCCTTTGTTGTATAGAATGGCATGAATACAGCATCAAGTTTGTCAGCAGAGATGCCCGGGCCATCGTCTGTTACTGTTATGGTTATATTGTCGGAATTCCTATCTATATCCTTTATATCAACCCAGACCTTCTCTCCTGAGTCCAGGCCGTTCTGTATAAGGTTTCTGAGAGCCTGGCGCAGAAGTATCTCGTCAGCACTGACTACAACTTCAGTTTCAGGCGTAAATATGATTTTGTCTCCAAAGTTATCTAAAGAAGCGATCAGACCGCTAATGAGTCTGTTGATGCTGATTTCAGATTTTGAGAGCGGTTCTGATTTTGAAAATCTTAACAGCTCCTCCATCACTATATTCATCTGCTCGATCTCTTTTAAAATGCTGAAAGATATATTTTTGTTTGGATCGTTGTCCGTGAGGTTTTTATTCAGCAGCTTTGCATAGCCAGCGATTACAGCCATGGGGTTCCTGAACTCATGCGCTACTGCTGCTGAAAATTCTCCGAGCGCTGCCATGCGCTCCTTGATTACAAGCTGGCCTTTAAGGCTCTTTATTTCATTGCCAAGCGTGTCGAAAGTGCCCATAACACTCTGCATGTCATGGCCGGCACCTTCATGAATATCTTTTTTTCGGAGAAAACGGGGAATAATAATGATAAGCGCTATAAGCGCAATAAGTGAAAGCGTTGCGAGCAGAAATGAAAAAAATATCTCTGTCTGCAGGTCTATTTACCTCCGAATATACGCTCAATCAGCTTGTCTGCACTCAACAGACCCATATGCAGCTTGCCGTCAGGTAAAATTATGGCAGGCGTGGCTGTGATGCCGAGCGCTTTTGCTGTTTTTATATTGTCATCCACCTCGCTGGTTTTGCAGTCCGCTTTTTTGATCTGCTTGCCGCTGAAGTTGTCTTCAAGAAGATCGAGGGAGTTTGTACAGACAATGCTTTTTGACTTCCAGTATGCATCCTTATGAAATTCCAACGGATAGAGCTTGATATAAAAGACCAGATCATTGCGCTGCTTGGCTGCTTTTTTTATCTCATCATGCAGTTTTGCGCAGAATGAACAATCAGGATCAGTAAAAATAATCACCTTCTTTTTTGCATTTTTATTGCCTATTACAAGATTCTGATTCAGTTTTATTTTTGAGACATCAACTTTTTTCTCTATTCTGTATAGGCTGGTTTCGGTCTTGTTCTGTTTTGTTGCCAGTTCAACTATCTGGCCGGATACAATAAACTTTTTGGAGAAATCAACATATAAAAGCCCCCTGTTGCCATTGTCTTCCAATGAAACCTCCCATAGAGACTTTACAGGGGAAAGCCTTATATCCAGAATCTTCGAATTCTTCATATTTAGACTCTTGAGTATGCTGTCAGCCTCTTTGGTGGTCAATGTATGGCATTTTTTACAGTCAGCTTCGCACGCTCCGTCAGTAAAGGCCTCAGCTGAAACAGAAAATACGAGCACTGATATTGCAATAAATAATATTTTTTTCAATAAAGGCATTATTTCCTCCGATATTTATATATGTTAAATATAACATTTTTTTGGACATGGATATACTTTTTTGCTATAATTTAGGGCAATGGAGATTCCACAGACAAAATCTATCATCGAATCACTCCTTTTTGTGGCTGGAGAACCGGTTAACATATCAACTCTGGTCAAAATTACAGAGGTGCCTGAAAGTGAGATCAGGCAATGCATGAGTGAACTTATCGATAACTACAAACTGACTGGATCAGGCCTGGTAATAGCTGAGATAGCTGACGGTTACCAGATGATAACCAATCCGGAGAACGGATTCTGGGTGCGCAAGCTGCGCAATATAAACCAGAACACCAAGCTTTCGCAGGCATCACTTGAAACTCTCGCGATAATTGCCTACAAACAGCCATTAACAAAGGTTGAAGTTGATCAACTCAGGGGCGTAAACTCTGACGGTGCAGTTAAGACACTGGCTGACAGAAGGCTCATAAAGATTGTCGGCAAGAAAGAAGCGCCTGGCCGGCCTTTCCTGTATGGGACAACAAAAGAGTTCCTGCAGTATTTCGGACTCAAGAATCTGGCAGAGCTGCCGCCTATCTCTGATTTTTTGAAAGAGGACGCAGCTTGATCATGCTCTGCCATGACAAGGAGGGCGTATTGAAAACATCCTTGAGCTGTCTGATAATCGCATTTTCAGCGCTGCTGATTTTCAGCGCTGACCTCTCTTTTGCAGCGCCCAAAAAGAGCACTCGCAACCCGGCACCTGCGGAGTCGATTAAATACACAGTAAAAAAAGGCGATACCCTAAACAAGATATCAAGGCAGTTCCAGGTGTCATTAACCAGCATCAAAAATGCCAACAAGCTCGATGCTGATTCAATACAGCCAGGCATGAAGCTGGTAATACCAAAAAAAGATTCCGATACAAAAGCGCAGAAGTCATCTTCAGTTAAATCAGCAAGCGCATCTTCTGAAAACAGTCCAGCAGCAAAATATCACATAGTCAAAAAAGGTGATACGCTCAACCGCATTTCCAAAAAATATTCTGTCAGTGTTGATGACATAAAACATCTTAACAATCTGAAAGCTGCCAAACTCAAAACAGGCCAGAAACTTCTTATTGTCCCTGCGCCGGAAAAAGAGGCGCCGGTTGTTTCAGATGACGGTAAAATGCTTATTTATGAAAAGGCGTCATCTCCGGTTATTACTTCTGCAAAAATCCAGGAAGCAAAAGAGTTTCTTAAATCTGAAGAAATCACTGATCTGAGCATAAGGGAGCGGCTGACACTTTTTGCAAAAAAAATGCTGCATATACCATACAAATTCGGCGGCACCGGCAATGCCGGGCTGGACTGTTCATCCTATGTGCAGAATGTTTATACAACAGCAGCGGGTCTGAGCCTGCCTAGAAGCGCGAGAGAGCAATATAAGGTTGGCGAACCCGTTGACAAGAATTCTCTCTCTGTTGGCGATCTGGTGTTTTTCAGGACGTATGCATCTTTCCCATCTCATGTAGGCATTTATCTCGGGAATAATCTTTTTATACACGCCTCGTCAAAATCCAAGAAGATAGTGATAAACAGCCTTGATACGCCATATTATCTCAAGAGGTATATCGGCGCCAGGAAGCTTCTAATTGAAGAGATTGAGCCTCAGGAAAACCAGACACAGACTGACAGCAGCGCGCAGCCTTCACAGCCAACTGCAACTCAATAGCCAGACAAAGAGCTAAACAGTCTCCCCCATGCTTGAGGTATCGTAACCGCCCATCCGTTCAACAGCCTCTCTAAAGCTTTTGTCATTGCGAATTATGTCCAGCAGTGCTGATATTTTTTCTGTATTGAGCAGTTCAGCAGTGATGGCAATATCATAACGCTCTGTTGCTATCGGGATAAAAGCCAGATCAAGTGCAACTGCTGCAGAGTATATTGCCATGCCTGTATCACAAAGCCCGGTAAGCACTGCGGAAGCAACGGACATGTGCGTGTACTCTTCCCTGTCATATCCTTTTATCAGATACGGATTTATGTTGCGCTCTCTCAGATTTTTGTCCAATAACAGCCTTGTGCCTGAACCCTGCTGCCTATTGATAAAAAGAAGATCATCCCTCACAAGGTCTTCTATTCCCTTAATGCCTTTTGGATTGCCTTTTTTCACGATCAGCCCCTGCTGCCTGTGTACAAGCGTTACAAGTACAACCTCTCCGGGAGTGAAGAATTTATTCACATACGGCACATTGTACTGTCCGGTCTCCTCATCAAGAAGATGCGTTCCGCATATATGTGCTTCTGACCTTTTGAGTGCCATAAGGCCACCCATTGATCCCACGTGAGCAGAGGAAAGAGAGAGCTCTGGATGTTTTACCTTGAGCGCGTTTGCAAGCAGATCGAGAGTATTGTCATGACTGCCTATGCAGACAATCGTATTGTTGATCTTGCTGATGCTGTTAATCAGATCTATTTTTGCTTCAGAGCCGGCTTTAATGCCTTCAGAGTCTGCAGGTATCCGCAGCATAGCGTCAGCTCTTACAACAGACATCAACAATCCAGCGCCTCTGCTTATCGGCGTGGCCACATATTTGTCTTTAACAACTCCCACCTTCACCCGTATGAACTCATCAACTCCCATTGGAGATGCCATGTTTCTTGAAACAATGGCTGTTATCTGATCCGGATCCTCAGGGGTAAGTCCTAGATATTTGTATATGAGCGGTCTTGCAAAAAGCTGAAATGTAATGTAAGCAGATACAGGATACCCGGGTATGCCTAGCACAGGCTTGTTGTTTACCATCCCTGCTATGAACGGTTTGCCGGGTTTTATTGATACTCCGTTTATCAGCAGTTCTCCAAGCTCATTAATGGCTGCTGCTGTAAAATCCTCTGATCCCCGGCCTGATCCTGCATTTACAATAACAATGTCTGATGTCAAAGATGCCTCATAAATCGCATTCTTGATCTCTTCAAAATCATCTTTCACTATGGGATTGCGCACAGACAAACCGCCAAGTTCATCAACCATGGATGAGAGCACAACAGAGTTGTATTCGATTATTTCAGGGGCCTTTAATCCTTTTTCCGCCTGTTGAGGGGTTATAAGCTCGGTACCCGTGGGAATGATTGTGACAACAGGCTTCTTTTGCACCTTCACCTTAAGGCAGCCGCTTGCGAGCATTGCCCCCATATCCACAGGTCTGATCCTGTGGTGCATCGGAGCTATCATCTCTGTTGAAACAATATCCTCGCCGATGGTGCGGACGTTCTGGTATGGCGTGAGCGGCTGGTATATTTCTATGCAATCACCGACAATATTAACATCCTCGATCATTACCACAGCATTAAAGCCTTCAGGCAGCGGATCTCCGGTATCAACATAAAATGCATCCTTGCCTGTTGTTAAATGCAGGGGAACGGCCTCAGATGCGCTGAACGTATCAGCAAACTTAACTGCGTAGCCATCCATTGCAGAGGAATGATAAAAAGGTGAAGAGTATCTGGCAAAGACAGGCTCTGCTGTTATGAGGCTACCTGATGAAGCAACATCAACAGTCTCTGTGCGATCAAGCCCCTCAAATGCAGAAGCAGCCCTCATCAGCAAAAGCTGCGCAGCCTTTTCAAGAGGCAAGACATCCAGAAATATCTGTTTCATAGGTCGACTCTCAGGCAATATTTCTGAGGCCCAGTGGATTTGGTGAATTCCTGCTGAATCCCTTCTGCTGCGCGATGATATCAAGCGGCAAACTCATCAGATCCGCTACATCAGCCGTACTGGCTGATACGAGCTCCTCATCAGCAGCCTTTATGTAGCTGTTGCATGTATTGCAAAGCTCAAGCCTGATGCCTTCTTCATTTTCCGCTTCAATGATGTCGATCTTGCTGCCATCTATCTCCATGCATGAGGGGCAGCCGATCCTGCGCCATGTGCCTGTGCTGCCGCAGAACGAACAGACAAGCGTTTTTTTGTCTTCTTTTTTCATAACAGCAAATGAAGGGTTTGAGCCGCACACAGAGCACCTTCCATTGTCCCATGTTGTTTTTTCATATCCTGATGCCTCTGCCTTCCATCTGAGAAATGGCCTGCCGATAATATAAAGCATGGCATAAAGCTCATCCTCATGCCATGGAGAGGCAAATGCAGGCACTTCATTAAGTGGAAGCCTTCTGAAATCAACCGTCCCGACCACTACGGCTTCGCGCAGGGGCGATATGTTTTCCATCGGAATGCAAAGAGTTTCTGAGAACAGGGTTATAATTTTTTCAGCTGTCTGTTTGTCGTATGAGGCATCAGCTTCAGCAGGCATGTATTTAAGCGCATCTGCTTTCTTCAAAAAATCCTCTATTCTTTCATAAAGAGCAGCTGCATCTGCTAGATGCGGTTTGTTGGTTGCCAGTTCACGTATATTCATTTATCTTCAGGCAGCAAGTTGTGCAGACTGTTCATCCAATCAAGGCACTTCAGGATATTTTATCTTCAGTGTCTCACCGGTAAGCGCTTCGACAAGAAAAGTTTTTAGATATTTTTTTTCTTCACCTGTCAGACCCAGCGGCTTGAGAACCTTGTTGCCCTCACCTCCTCCTTTATTCAAAAAATCTATCACTTCATCAAGTGTTTTAAATACACCGTTGTGCATGTACGGAGCTGTCAGAGCAATATTTCTGAGTGTAGGCGTTCTGAATGCGCGCCAGTCCTGCTTGTTGTTTGTCACAAGAAATCTTCCTGGGTCTTCATTAAGGTTTTTGTAGTCGTCAAAATGATAAACCTTTGCCACGAACCTTCTGGTTGCAGCTATATCAGGATCATTAGCAAATGACGGATTTTCCGGCACATTGAGTCCATGAAATATACTGTCAGAAAGAAGCACACCATTATGACATCTTATACATCCTGCCTTGCCTGTGAACAACTCATATCCCTTTTTTGCATCAGGCGACAATGCATTTTTGTCGCCCTTGAGAAATTTATCCAGCGGAGCGTTCATCGACACGAGTGAACGTTGAAACGCGGCAAGCGCCATTGCAATGCGTGGTTTTGTTATTTCGCCGCCAAACACCTTCTTGAATTCAGCAACATACGCAGGCACGCTTTTGAGATGCTCTTCAAGGTAATCGAGGTTTTTGTTCATCTCAAATGCCGACATTACAGGGAAGAGCGCCTGCTCTTCAAGTGTGGCTGCGCGGCCATCGAAAAAGAATGATTTATAAAAAGCCACATTAAGCAGGGTCGGTGTGTTGCGCCAGTTTTTTGTTGTGGGGTAGCTCATGGATATTTCGAGGCCATCAGTAAATGCCTGCTCAGGCACATGGCATGTTGCGCAGCTCATTGTGCCGTCTCCGGAGAGTCTCCTGTCAAAGAAGAGCTTCTTGCCGAGTTCAATCTTCTCGGGTGTCTGAGGGTTTTCAGCCGGTGTTGGAACATGTCTGAAAAAATCCAGTTGAGCAGCCAACAGAGTTGCGGGCAGTGCGATAAGCAGAAATAAGATAACAACTGCAACTCTATTTTTTAACACGTGCCAGCTCCTCTTTTACAATACCCCTGAGATATTCATACGGCCTGTTGCCCACAACCTTTCTGCCGTTTATGAAAAATGTGGGCGTGTTGTACAGGTCTATGTCCATAGCCAACTTGAGATCCCTGTCGATCTGCGGCTTGTGTTTCTTTGTATCCAGGTCTTTTGCAAAGCGGTCAACATCCATCCCGATCTCTTTTGCATACTGTATGAGACTGCTTCTATCAAGCCTGGGAGATTTCTGGAGGAGCATGTTATGCATCTCCCAGAATTTACCCTGGTCTCTGGCTGCAAGTGCAGCCTGCGAAGCGATATACGCATGATCGCGGTATTTGTATGGGTATTGCTTGAATATGATCCTTATGCTGTCCTTAAACTCTATCAGCAATTTCTTTACCGCCGGACCGACGGCAACACAGTGGGGTCACTGGTAATCCAGAAACTCGATTATTGTCACCGCTGCATTTGCAGGCCCGTAAAAAGGAGAATCCTCAATCGGCACGCTGTACCTCTGCTCTTCGCAATGAGCGTATGAAGCCATACAGAATATTGCGATTACAACGAGTGTACAGCGCGCCGTGAGTTTCATTTTAGTATCCCATCCTCTTTATCCACTTGCCGTGTCTCTTTCTTGCCCACTCAAGCGGAACTGTGCCCTGAACCATTATCCTGAAGGTTCCTGGGTTTGCTATTGTGGCGAGATAGATATGCACGGGTATCGCCATCGCGAATATGACAAAGCTGACATTGTGGAGCAGATGCGACAGCAGCACCATGGACTTTGATGCAGGGAAAAGCCAGATCACGAATCCTGATACTGATATGAGCAGTCCAGCGCCCAAAATGGCCAGATAATATAGCTTCTGGCCGGAGTTGATGCTATCCTGCTCAGGCAGTGATACGTTTTTAATGATATATCCTCCGCCTTTTGCGAGCCATGTAATGTCATCACCTGAAAGATTCAGCGCAACCGGCAGGTAGTGCGAAACAGTAGCCAGCAGTGATACTACAAACACTACGCCTATCCAGTTGTGAAGCACCTTGAGTGTGGCAAAGCTGCCGAAAACAGCATTGAGCTGTTCAAGATGGAAGAGAAACGCAAATCCGCTCAACGCCAGAAAGAGGCAGCTCAACGCGAGTATCCAGTGATTGATTATCTCAAATTTTGTTGCCTTGGTTATCATTTTACTCATCTTTCTTCTCCTCCTTGTCTTTTTTGGGGCCCACTACAGCGTAGTGGAGGAGAGAAGCTGCAACAGCGCCTCCCAGTCCGATTACAGCAAGCGGCTTCAGAACCTTGTGCCAGAATACCACTGACTCCGGTATCTGAGGTTTGTCTTCCATGCCGTAAAATTTGGGAGGTTCCTTGAATGCGTAGATAGCACCAAGACCGCCAAGGTCGTTCTGTCCATAGACCTTCTGGTATCCAGCCTTCTGCGCCTGGGCAATAAGCTCGTCCCTGTCGCCAAACTTTATGGCGCCTGTTGGACATGTCTTTGCGCATAGAGGTGCGAGATTCTCGGCTATTCTGTCTGCACACATTGTGCATTTGGATATCTTGTCATTCCTGTCGTATCTCGGCACATCAAAAGGACATGCTGCAACACAGAGCTTGCAACCAATGCATTTGTCCTTATCAAATACAACAGCGCCTTCTTTTGTTTTGTACAGTGCACCTGGAGAAGGGCATATCTTCATGCAGCCTGCGTCATCGCAGTGCATGCATCTCTGGCTCACAAAGAGCCAGCGCATGTCATTCTTGTCTGAGGGCACTTCAACAAAACGTATCTTGTTGTAGAGCGCTGGGTTAAGATCAGGGGGATTTTCGAATGTGCCCCTGTTATTGGTCTTTGTGCCTTCAAGCTGGTTCCAGGACTTGCAGGCAACCTGACATGCCCTGCAGCCAATGCAGAGTTCAGGCGATATCAATAGTGATTTTCTCTTCATTGCCGGTTACCCCCTCGCCTTTTCAATATTGACCATAAAGGCCTTTGATTCAGGGATCATGGTATTAGGATCCCCGATGGTAGGAGTCAAAAGGTTAGCGCTGTCAAAGCCGCTTCCGTCCTCAGGGAACTGCCATCCGAAGTGCCATGGCAGACCTACCTGATGGATTGTGCTTCCTCCGACCTTAAAGGGTTTTAACCTGCCTGTTACCATAGCGATAGCCTCTACCTGGCCGCGGGCTGACTTTACAACCATCTTGTCTCCGCTCTTGACGCCCTTTTCTTTTGCGAGTTCATTGCTGATCTCGACAAACTGCTGGGGCTGAAGCTCAAGCAGCCATGAAAGGTGTCTGGTCATAAGTCCGGTCTGCCAGTGCTCGGTAACCCTGTATGTTGATGCAACGTACGGATAGCGCATGTCGCATGAGTAGAACACGTCCTCTTCTTTGCCCTTGCCCTTGTCATGGAAGAGCTTTGTTGCAGGGTTTATCCTCTGCTTTGACAAAATATTTTCCTGCAGCGGGCACTCGAGCGCCTCGTAGTGCTCAGGGAACGGACCATCAGCGAGTCCCGGGCCAAAGAGAGCGCCCACCCCATCAGTTCTCATGATGAATGGATACTTGCCAGCCTTCTCATCAGCCATAGGAGGCGCAGGACCATCAGGTATATCGCCTGCCCATCCGGGTGTTGCTTTCTTTGTCGCAGGATCGATCTTGTTTGGGTCCCACTTAATTACAGTCTTTTTTGGATTCCATGGCTGTCCCTGAAGATTGACTGATGCCCTGTTGTAGAGAATCCTTCTGTTGACAGGCCAGCACCAGGCCCACTCAGAGAACATACCGAGACCTGTAGGGTCTGACTTCTTCCTTCTGGCCATCATATTTATGGCCTTGCCGTCTTTGTGCGAATAGCTCTGGCTGTATATCCAGTTGCCGCAGGATGTTGTGCCGTCGTCCTGCAGGTGAACAAATGTAGAGCAGAGCTCGCCTTTTTTGCCGAGAACCTTGCCTGTCTTTTTATCCACAATATCCTGAAGGTAGTAGCCGTTTATTTCTTTGGCAACTTTGTGGATGTCGATCTGGTTTATTCCACCGTGTCCGCCGGGAACTTCATAGTTCCATGCCAGATTGACAATAGGATCAGGGAACTTGCCTCCCTGTTTCTGGTAGAGCTTCTTAACCCTCTTGTAGAGTTCATTTATCATCTCTCCATCAGGAAGCGTTCCTCCTATAGGCTCAACAGCCTTGTAACGCCACTGCGCCCATCTGCCGGAGTTTGATATGCTGCCCTCTTTTTCCACCGAAGAAGCACACGGCAGGAAGAAGACCTCTGTCTTCACATCCTTAGGATTCATGCCAGGGCCTCTCCAGAATGATCCTGTCTCGTTGTCAAACAGGTTAACATTGACCATCCATTTGAGCTTGCTAAGCGCCTTTCTGGTCTTGTTTGAGTTTGCGCCTGAACATGCAGGGTTCTGGCCCCATGCAAAGAAGCCATCGAACTTGCCTTCAAACATCTTGTCAAACAGATTAAGCCATGAAGCGTTCGTGCCTACATCGAGCTTTGGCAGCCATGCGTAACCAAAGTCATTTTCCTTAGTGGCCTTATCGCCGTAAATCGCCTTGAGATAGCTGGTGATGTACTTGCCCCTGTTTGACCACCAGTTGACGCTCTTTGGATCCTTGGTCTTTGGTGTTGTCTTTTCGATATAAGTCTTAAGGTCAGTTAATGCTGCATTAGGCATAGGCAGATATCCAGGCAGAATGTGGAAGAGAAGTCCGTAGTCTGTTGATCCCTGGACGTTTGACTCTCCTCTCATTGCGTTGATACCGCCGCCGGCTATACCCACATTGCCGAGGAGCAGCTGTATTATGGCCATTGCCCTGATGTTCTGGGTGCCGACAGTGTGCTGTGTCCAGCCCATTGCATAAAGCTCTGTGCCGGCCCTGTCCGGCCTGCCTGTTGACGCGTATGTCTTGTATACCTCAACCAGCTTCTCCTTAGGTGTTCCTGTTATGTCAGAGACCTTGTCGAGCGTGTATCTTGAGTAGTGCTTCCTGAGCAGCTGGAACACACAATTTGGATCCTTGAGCGAGGGGTCTTTTTTGGGAAGTCCTTTTTCATCAAGCTGTATGGACCATGTCTTCTTGTCATACGATCTGGTCTTTTCATCATAGCCTGAGAAGAGGCCGTTGAGCTGGCCAGGCATCTTCAAGTCAGGGTTCACAAGAAATGATGCGTTTGTGTAGTTGACAACGTATTCCCTGAAGTACATGCTGTTGTCGAGTATGTACTTGATCATGCCGCCGAGAAACGCTATGTCTGTTCCAGAGCGCAAAGGAGCATACATGTCAGCCTTTGCAGCTGTCTTTGTGAAGCGAGGATCAACAACAATGAGCCTTGCACCCTTTTCTCTTGCCTTCATAATCCATTTCATGGAAATGGGGTGATTTTCGGCAGGGTTTGAACCCATTACTAAAATTACATCAGCATTCTTGAAGTCTATCCAGTGATTCGTCATCGCACCGCGTCCGAACGACTCTGCCAGAGCCGCAACAGTTGCGGAGTGTCATATTCGGGCCTGATGCTCTATATAG
>JAJFVG010000137.1 GCA_021371915.1 Nitrospiraceae bacterium | reverse complement strand
TCCTTGTTATCCACCTTCACATCCTTGAGCGCCTTACCCATGCCGGGTATCATGCCGAGGATGTTTTCAAGGGGCCCCATGTTTCTGAGTTTGCGCATCTGATCGCGAAGATCCTCAAAGCTGAAACTCTCCTGCATGATCTTTTTCTGGAGCTTTTCAGCCTCCTTCTGATCATAGTTCTGCTGCGCCTGCTCGATGAGAGAGAGCACATCACCCATGCCGAGTATTCTTGATGCTATCCTGTCAGGATGAAACGGCTCCAGCATGTCTATCTTTTCGCCCACGCCTATAAACTTGATGGGCTTGCCAATCACATTGCGCACCGAAAGAGCAGCGCCGCCCCTTGCGTCGCCGTCCATTTTTGTGAGTATCACACCATCTATGCCGATGGCTTCATTAAAGCTCTTTGCCATTGTCACAGCATCCTGACCTGTCATGGCGTCAACCACAAGCAGAACCTCATTCGGACTTGCCTTCTCGCGAACCTCTTTGAGCTGGCTCATCAGCTCCGCATCAATATGAAGCCTGCCCGCTGTATCGAGTATGACTATATCGCGCGCATCCAGCGTGGCCTGTTTGATCGCCTGCTGGCATAGCTGAGCCGGATTTGTTATCTCTCTCGAATGGAACACCGGAATGTCGAGCTGCTTGCCGAGCGCTATCAGCTGGTCTATCGCTGCCGGCCTGTGCAGGTCAGCAGCAACCAGCATGGGCCGCCTGCCCTCTTTCTTGAACAGCCGTCCGAGCTTTGCTGTTGTTGTGGTCTTTCCTGATCCATGCAGGCCTGCCATCATTATCACAGTGGGCGGATTCGGCGAAAGAGCTATTCTCGCGTTTGATGAGCCGAGTATGGCGATAAGCTCTTCGTGAACTATCTTTATGACCTGCTGCGCCGGCGAGAGGCTTTCCAGCACCTCCTTACCGACAGCCCTGTCTCTTATATGCTGGATAAAGTCTTTTACAACCCTGAAGTTTACATCAGCTTCCAGCAGGGCAAGCCTGATCTCCTTGAGGGCTGCATCAACATCATCCTCCTTGAGAATACCCCTGCCTTTGAGCTTTTTGAAAACAGCTTCCAGCTTGTCGCTTAAGGCCTCAAACATCTACTTTGCCTCCATATCTGATTTAACATGCATTGCGGCCAGCATTTATACAACGAACAAAAATCAAATCTGTCTCCACAAAAAGATGGGCCTTTTAACCAGCCGACAAGCTGTTATCAAGGCCCTCTGAATCAATCTGCACTCCACTAATACTGCAAAAGCGCCTATGCCAAAAGAGAGTCCATCTTGGACTTGAGCTGCGGTTTTGGCACTGCTCCTACAACCTGGTCAACCTTCTGACCCTGATTGAAAAACATTATTGTGGGAATTCCCATTATCTTGTATTTGCTGGCTATCTCCGGATTCTCATCTGTATTGAGCTTGCAAACCTTTATCTTTCCTGCATACTCCTTTGCAAGTTCCTCAACCGTGGGAGCGATCATCCTGCATGGCCCGCACCAGACAGCCCAGAAATCGACCATGACAGGAACATTTGAACCGAGCACTTCGCTATCCCATGTAGCAGTTGTAACATCGAGCACACCTTCTGCCATATTAAAGCCTCCTTGAAAAAAACTATTAACTCGTAAAATTATAGTGACCAGTCGATTTCTTTGTCAATTTGACTTTTGACTATGGTCAAATATCAGGCTGCTGCGGCTTGTCGCTGCCGTGGTGCTGTCTGTACAGTTGCAGATACTCTGCCTCGAGCCCTTCGTATTGCATCTTCATATCTGCAATCTCCTTGTCCTTTTTCACAATCTCTGCCTCAGCAGCTGCCAGCCTGGATGACGACTCGTCGTTGCTTATGGGAGTCGCCAGCTCTCCGCTCATAAGGTTTTTAAACTTCTCATCCCACTCTTCAAATCTGGAAGAGATGGCAGCATTCTCCTTCTCCAGTATCTTCAGCACAACATCCATGTCCTTGTCGCTCTGCTCAAATTTCTTGAATGTAGAGGTCTGCTCTTCGCTAGGCGGCAGAGCTCCAAGCAGCATCATCACTCCCTCCTGGATGTCGCCTCCCGTATCCCTTATGCTGCCGAGCTTTTTATTTGCTCCGTCAAGTATCTCCTTATATCCCATCAACTCCACGATCATACCCTTTTGGTACATAACAAGTTCCCTGAGCCTTGTCACATCTTTCGGGAGTTCATCCTGTTCAGAAACAGGCTCTGGTTCCGGTGCTGCAACTGGTTCCTGCACTGCAATAGGTTCAGGCTCTGGCACGCTTGCCGGTTCAGGCTCTGAAGCAGGGGCCTCCGGTTCAACAACAATCTCTTCAGAAGGAACAGCAACCGGCTGCTGCTCCACAGGCTGCACTGATGAGCAGAGTTTCTTGTATTTTCTCGCGCGCATGAAGAAGAAGAGAAAAAGCGCAAAGACAACAACAAAACACTCTATGAACACAAGAAAATAAATGGCATCCATCTCAAATACCATATTTATCCTCCCCTCTATTTATCAGCGTTGAACTCATATTTTTTTCCTGAACAGCCTGCTGCCAAACCACAATGCAGCTCCAGCAGCATTAATACCGGCAAACAGTCCGGCGAGCATCAATATGTCAGAAGGAAACACAACCCTCACAATCTTCCTCTTTTCAACAACAGGCGCTTTGACTGCAACAGTCGGAGGCTCCACAGCCTTGAAACTGTATACCTTTTCTCTCTTGAACGCAGGACCTTCAGCTATTATTTTCAGAGCATACTCGCCCTTTGCAGGAATTTTTATGTTGGCTTTTCTTACCACATCATCAACCTCGGACTTACCCTGCGCAGGTTCCGGCAGTTTGAGATCCACTCTGGTCCTGCTGCCGTCGGGCATGGTGACGAGACAATAAAAGTAGGTCTGTCCAAGAGCGCCCTTTGAACCAATGCGTATATCGTCCTTCTGCAGCCACGCATCAACAGAAACAACAGAGCCGACATTAACATAATTGTAGTTAAAAGAACTCATCAGCTTGAGATTTGTGATAACAAATACCTTGTTGCCTTCTGCCTTGCTGAGCTTTATCTTCCAGTCTCCGCCGGCAGGCGACTGTATGCTTATCATGTCAAAAACACTCGATGTATGCCACTTCATATTTGCAGAGTGTGCTGATCCGGTATGCTGTTTGCCGGATGGGTCATACAGGGCAGTAGAAGCTCCGGGCTGCTTGTTCACAATCACAATCGCCTCTGCAATATTTGAATCTATCTTGAATGTATCACCCTCAATCGGCACTGTATCAGGAGACTTTATCTTCTCAAAAAGGTCTGTGAAGATCAGATGAATGTCCTTGTCCTCTTTAGCTATCTTTGAGAAGCCTCCTCCTGATCTGGCAAGCTCCTCAAGGAATTTCATGTCAGAAAGGTTTGTAAATGCCATTGAATAGAGCTTGATGCCGGACTTCACAATCTCAGGCATAAGCGCATTTAAAGCAGCATGAGCCTCTTCATCCTTCTCTTTGCTTCCGAGCGCAAGCTTGCCATCTGACATCAGCAGCATAATCCTGTTGGCGCGATCAGATCTTGCCAACTCCTCATATCCTGCCTTGACAGCAAGATAGATATTCGTTGCAAGCTCTTTTGAGTTTATGGCAGATATGGCTGAATCTACGGACTTCTGATTCTTGTCTGTAACTTCCGTGAGATGCAGCAGTGTCTTTGTTGACTCGCCGAATGACATAATGGATATTCTGTCTCCCTTGTTCATAAGGGTTATGAACAGCTGGGCAGCAGGTTTTCTGTAACTCTGCGGATCTGTCTCTTTCATGCTCCCGGAGCTGTCCATAAGAAGCACTATGTCGTATCCGGCATCAACAGGTTTTGCAGGCGCTGTTTGCGAAACAGGCTGTGCAGCGGCCTGGGGAGGCTGTGGCTGTTTTGCCTGCGGGCCTTCAGAATATGCAAAAGGAGCGCAGCATATTAGGGCTGCAATGAACACAGCCATAATGACAAAGGATATTCCTGATGCAGGCGCTTTATTCATCACTTAGTTATCGTGAGCATAGCAGAACACTGTAATATTAAATATACATATTGCAGCAAAACGCCATTGATGAGAGTATACCAAAAAATATACTGAATTACGATCAAACATAAAAGCTCTTTGCATTCCTGATTGACAGGATATAAAATAACAATGTTTGCGCCGGATAAAATTATGACCATAATGCAAAAACAGACAATCGGGTTAATGACAATACTCCTTGTGTTGCTGCCTTTCAGCATATATGCGGCAAGCGGAAACACAGGAGACAACAGCCATGATATCTCAATGACCCTTTTGTGGATAGCTGTAATATTGCTTGCTGCAAAAATATCGAGCCTTGTCGAGCGCTTTGGCCAGCCTTCTGTTCTTGGAGAACTCGTCATCGGCGTAATAATGGGCAACCTTGTCCTTGTCGGGATCAATGTATTAGAACCGATCAAGACAGACTCAATAATCGCTTTTCTGTCTGAACTCGGCGTCATAATCCTGCTCTTCCAGATAGGCCTCGAATCCAATATAGACAAGATGAAAAAGGTGGGACTCAAGGCATTTCTTGTAGCATCCGTTGGGGTTATAGCTCCATTTATCGCAGGCATATACCTTGTCGGCCCATGGCTCATGCCAGGCCTCAGCTCAAACGCATACCTCTTTATCGGAGCCACACTTACAGCAACATCAGTCGGCATAACAGCACGCGTGTTCAAGGATCTCAAAAAACTGCACCTGCCTGAAGCCCGGATCGTGCTTGGTGCTGCGGTGATAGATGATGTTATGGGACTTATCATCCTCGCGGTTGTATCTGCGGTTGTAACAACAGGAGGAGTGGGACTTGGGATAATCAGCTGGATCACTGCAAAGGCCCTGCTCTTTCTTGCAGGTTCAATCATACTCGGCCAGTTGCTTGCGCCAAAGATAGGTAAGCTATTGTCAAAAGTGCACACCGGCACAGGCATGAAGTTCACAGTTGCCATATCCTTCTGCCTGATCTTTGCATTTCTGGCTCAGAAAGCAGGGCTTGCTCCGATAGTCGGCGCGTTTGCAGCAGGACTAATACTTGACCCTGTATATTTCAACTATTTTAAAGACCCCGCGATAGTCAACGACCTCAAACAAGAGATTGCTGATTACGACGCCGGCCTCAAACAAAAGCTTATGTCAGTCATACATCCGTACACTGAACGCCATGTGGAATACCTCATAGCTCCTGTGGGCCACTTCCTTGTGCCAATCTTCTTTGTGCTCACCGGCATGAATGTAAAACTCGATGCAATGTTCAATATGCCGATACTGCTTGTAGCGCTCGGCATTACAGCAACCGCATTTGTTACAAAAATAGTCTCAGGACTCGCAGCAGGCAACGTGAACAAACTGCTTGTGGGATTCGGCATGATACCAAGAGGAGAAGTGGGATTGATATTTGCCATGATCGGCAAGAATCTGAATGTCATATCAGATGAGATATTTTCAGCGATTGTGATAATGGTGATATTCACCACCCTGCTCACACCGCCCATACTCACTTACCTTTTGAAGAGAACAGAGAAGAAATAAG
>JAJFVG010000116.1 GCA_021371915.1 Nitrospiraceae bacterium | reverse complement strand
AAGTATCGCCTCTCTTTTTTATAAAATATCAGGCATGTCTGAGGCTATGCCGTCAACGCCTTTTGCCCTGTAGGCATCAGCCTCTTCCTTGGTGTTTATCGTCCAGACAATAATCTTCAGGCCATGCTTGTGCGCGGACTCGACATTGCTGGTATGAATGAGTTTATAGAGCGCAATAAGATACTGCGCTTTGAGTTCGAGCGCTGCTGCAACAGGGTTTTTGTGTTTTGCATAGATCAGGCCGGTCTCGATAGTGCTATTGAGCATTCTTGTGGCTGAGATCGCCTCTTCATGGAATGATGCTATGATCACCTTTTTTTGCATCTTGAGACTGCTTACTACATTTAAAACTTCCTGTTCAATGCCGGTTTCCTTAAGCTCAATGATGATCTTCTGCACCTTTGTTCCAATAAAAGCTAGCGCTTCCTTGAGAGTGGGAATCCTGCTGTTGCTTATCTGCTGGAGCTTGCTGAATTCGGTCTGGGCTATTGTCATATCAATGCCAAAGACACGCTTAAGATCTTCGTCATGGAATACAACAGGCTGGCGGTCGAGTGTGGCGCGCACATCCAGTTCTATTGCATTGGCCCCGAGCTTTATAGCCTTTTGAAAGCTTGCGAGGGTGTTTTCCGTCTCGTAAGCCCGCGCGCCCCTATGTCCGATCTTCAGAAACATTCAGCCTCCACTTACAGAAATTATGTAGCATTTTACAGTTTATAACAAGCAGACAAAGGCAAAAAACAGAATGTAAATTATATGTAAAAAGGGCAATAACAGTGCTGCATATGGTAAAATCTAAAATCATTTTTCAGAAAAGTGCAAGGGGGATGGTCATGAGGTCAGGTGTATTTGTTTTGACAATTTTATGCATGGTGCTCGCATTTTCAGTAGGCTGTGCAACTGCTGACAAATGCAGCTACTATGTTCAGCAGAACGAGTTTGATACTGCGATGATCGTATGCAGCGATGACATCGACAAGTTCAACAGCAATAAAAGAAAGGCAGACACATATATAAACCGCGGCATAGTATATATAGGCAAGAACGACTATACAAAGGCTATTGCTGACTTTACCAAAGCTATAGAACTTGATCCTGAAGATGCTTCTTACTATATAAGGCGCGGCAAGGCTTACAGCGACAAAGACCAGCACGCAGACGCCATACCGGATTTTTCAAAGGCTATTTCATTGAAGCCCAATGATGAGACAGTCTACAACCTTAGGGGAATGTCGTATCTCGCCAAGGGAGACAAAGAGTCTGCATCAGCTGACTTCAAGAAGGCTGTTCAACTGAACCCGAAATACACATGGCCTTATTACAGGATAGCTTCCATTTATGCCAGAGATAAAAAGGCTGATGATACATGCGTATGGCTCAAGAAGGCTGCTGACGCAGGCTTTGACAAATGGGATTATCTGAAAAATGACGGATGGTTTGAGGGTGTAAGGGCATCTAAATGCTACAAGGAATTTATTTCCGGAAAGTAAAACAGATAGAGTTTTGATTCAGGCGGAGGGATGTACGCTATTGCGTACATCCCTCCGCCTTTTTTGAGCTGTTAAACAAAAGAACAGCAGTAATCAGTCAAGGACTTAACTTTCATTCTGAATTTTGAGTTTCCAGGCACATTGAATGACTCGCCGCCTTTTACAGGTCTCCACTCTGTCTCTCCGTCAAGCAGCAGGTCGAGTTCACCTGATATTATTTCCATAATCTCCGGCCCTGCTGTGTTGAACTCATATTCTCCGGGCAGCATTATCCCGAGCGTTTTTTTTGAGCCATCCGCAAGTATGATGGTCCTGCTTGTTACATTGCCGTTGAAAAAGACATTGGCCTTTTTTACTGCTGTTACATTTCTGAACTCTGACATGAATTACCTCTCGTGGTGTAAAATATTCGGACTGAATATGGTATCTGTTATGTCATGTGTTTGGCAATGGAGAAGATGTTGAAAAAAGTTTTCATGCTCGCATGTCTGATTATGTCTGCTTCATTCACTGCTGTCTACGCAGCGGTAAAATGTCCGGATATTGTCGAGTGCTGGAGCGGCGCGTGTGAAGTGCGGCTCATAGGCACATTCGAGAATGTAAAGACATGCAGCAGCAAATCAGGATTATGCAGGCCATGGTATTGTAAGGAAGGCGATTACACAAAGACCAACGATGCTTACTGGGCAAAAAAGTGCAATGAGAAGTTTTCCGAATGCCAGGGTATCTGCGATGTCAACTATCCCTTCTGGTCGCCTGACAAACGCTGATCTTCTTTGTCAGCGTATTTGGATTTTTTGCTGCCCTGGTAAAGCTCATACTCAAGCAGCCTGCACTCTATGGCTGAGTTGTAAAACTCTATCCTGCGTTTTGCCCTTAACCCCACCTTTTTTGCAAGTTCAAGATTGCCGGTAAAGATATAACCTTTGTAGCCGGAGCATTTTTGCTTGAAGAAGTCTCCAATCGCGTGATAAACCGTCTCCAGCTGTTGCACCTTGCCCATCCTCTCGCCATATTCAGGATTGAGGATGACAATGCCGCTGCCTTCAGGTATGACTGTCTGTTCAAAGGCGCATACTCTAAAGTCTATAAGATGGCTGACGCCTGCAAGTGCAGCGTTCTTTCTGGCTGCATCAACAGCATCACGTCTTATGTCTGTGGCGATGATTTTTGAGCTGATGGATTTTTTGATCTTTGCTTCAGCTTCAGTACGCATCTGCTCCCAGACATTTTTATCGAACCACTTTACATGCATGAATCCGTAGTTGTCGCGCAGTATGCCTGCCGGCATATCCAGAGCTGCCATTGCCGCCTCTATGGCCAGCGTGCCGCTGCCGCACATTGGATTGATAAAGTTTGAAAGCCTGTCCCATCCTGTTGCCATTATCACGGCAGCGGCAAGGGTCTCCTGCATTGGCGCATTCATGGGTATCTTTCTGTATCCGCGTTTTGAGAGCGGTTCGCCGGAAGTATCCACATAAATTGAGCAGCTGCTGTCTTTCCAGTAGAGGTTGATGACTGTTCTGTCCTGAAGGGGGCCGGAGTCAGGCCTTCTGCCGCGCTTTTCAGTAATCCTGTCAACTATGGCATCCTTGCATCTTACATTGGGAAAACGCGAATCCCGTATTGTAGGATTATCCACGCTCGATGCCACTGACAGGTATCCGTCTTCATCGATGATATTCTCCCAGTCAATCCCCGATACTTCTCTGTACAGATCATCCCCGTCATCAGCTTCGAACTCTTTTATCAGGTAGAGCACGCGCAGTCCTGTCCTGAGCATCAGGTTAAGACGCATGGCATCCGAAAAAGTCCCTTCTGTACCTATGCTTGCTGCGGTCTCGGAAATGACAGGCATGCCGAGCTGTTCAATCTCTGCGCTTAGATAAGGGGCGATGCCCTTGGCGCATGTGATGAGGATCTTGTTCTTTTTCACTGATTGCGCCTGTTTTTTGCCGAGTTGTCCTTGCGTGCTGTGCATGTGATCACAAAGTTGTCAGGCTCAAGATCAGGATTCTGCTCAAGCTCATCAAGAAAGGCTTCCATAGCCTTGCGCATGAAATCGTTAAAGTGTATTCCCCTTGGCAGCGCCAGGATTCTTTGTCTGGTGTCTTCGTCAATAGAGGCAGTGTATTTCGCCATATCAGCTCCTGTAACAATAAATTCTTTATCCATATTGTGATGCGGCGCGGCTGCATAATGCAAGGAGCATCGGCCGTGACTGCGCAGGTATAATAGATATCAGCGCTTGAAAGGAGATGCAATAATGTCTGACAAAATAACATTTTCAGAACTTGCGGTGCTCTATGAGCTCAACAAGCGTACATCCATGAAAAGGCTGGCTGCGTTTCCGCAGGAGCTGAAATATTTTGTGATGCTCGCGATGAGCATTATCGGAGCTGAGAATGCAAAGCGGGTAAGAGAGACGCCGCAGGCTGTGGTTGATGACAGTGAAGGGTTTGTATCAAAGCTGCTTTCACTTGCTGATGCAAAGTCTGACGAAAGATTCAGGCATGTGCTCGAAACCTGTCTGATAGAATCGCTGAAGGATGAGCTGAGGTTCAACTGTTCAAACTGCCTCGGGTTTAACAAGTGCCTGAATATGGAAACCCTGGCAGTGGGCGAACTATTCATGAAGCGCGTAAATGGAGATGATTCAGAAGCGCTCAAAAAAGAAATATCAATCGCGGTTGAGGAAGCACTCAGAAAAACGCCTTTTGCGGATAGCGATGATGCCCATCATCAATGCAGCAGGTTTGAGCACAATTACAGCTCATCATCAGTAGCAGACGTATTCGGCAGATACGCTGAAATCGCAGCAGCTCTCAGCCAGGAATACAGTCTGGATTACGCAAAAATTCAGGGCATTATAATTCAGCTCAATATGGACTTTTTCGAAAAGAGCAAAACCAGGGAGAATTGAGTTATGTAAAGAAGTTATGCGGCTGATTCAGGCCGCATAGCTTCGAGTATCTCTTTCCTTAATCTCACTATTTCATTCAGCGCGTCAATAAAATTTCTGTATGGCTTTGCAGGGCCGCTCTGCATATGCACAAGCAGCGTGGTGCAGAAGTACCA
Source organism: Nitrospiraceae bacterium (assembly GCA_021371915.1). Lineage (GTDB taxonomy): Bacteria > Nitrospirota > Thermodesulfovibrionia > Thermodesulfovibrionales > Dissulfurispiraceae > JAFGXL01. Next base: position 11,782 of record JAJFVG010000116.1, on the reverse strand, counting down.
GTTGCACCTGAACGGACGAGCAGACCGCTTGAGCGTGCAGCCATGCTCTGATATGAACTGGCACGGGGCATCATCAGTCATGTTGCTGTCGAAAAATGGCGGGGTTATTTCTGCTGCATCAAAAAATGCGAGATCTTCTTCATCATGCCTGCCATGCCTGTTTTTGCAGCATACGCTTGTGCAGCTGGGACATACCACTGAGGTGTTTTTCTGGATGAATGCATCTATCGACCCGATCAGCTCGATCACTCTGAGTGCCTTTGCCTTTATCTGTGCCTGGTGCAATGCTTTCATGTCAATATGCTATATTAAATGCGGCTGATTTTGCATGTACACTGGTTCAAAAAGGCGGTGCTGAATATGCTGCAATGCAGGGTCTGTAACGGGGCGCTTAAGCTTGCTGTCGGATGAAAGACTGTAATGCTTCGCTGCATGGAGTGCGGCAGAAATTTCAAGCTCTCTGAATACATCGACGAGATTGATGAGGCGATGTGGAAAGAAATTTCGTCCAGGCCGTGCAACCGCGCGTGACTTTTATCAGCAGGCGCTTCACTATTCCCGCCATGGAATATCAATAGATAAGAAGATAGATACGGAGCTGCCGGAATGGCTTGTATAATCATAGACGGTTACAATGTTATCGGCGTGATGCACAGGGACATCGAAGCGAGCCGCAAAAGCTTCATAGAGTTCTTGATCGCATATTCCCAAAAAAGTGGCAATGAGGTTACTGTTGTTTTTGATGGGTACAAGAGCGGATCGCAATTCGAAGAAACAATGGTCACAGGAGGAGTGAGGGTTATATATTCCAGGCTGAATGAAAAGGCTGACGATGTGATCAAGCGTATAATATCTGAAGACAGACGCGAGTGGATTGTTGTTAGTTCCGACAGGGCTATTGTGAACCACGCATGGTCTGTAAAATCCATTCCAATTGATTCTGATGTTTTTTACCGCATGGCAGCGGCAAGGCTTGATGCCTCGTCACATGCTGCGGCTGATTATGAAGAAGAGGATTTTTCGAAAGATGACGATGATGATGAATACGAGTCTCCGCAGCGCGGCAATCCGCGCAGGCTCTCGAAAAAAGGCCGGCTGATCAGAAGGGGATTGTCCTGGATATGAAAACCCAAACCAGTGAATCATCATTCAGGCCGGCTGACCTGCTGAATATTTTGTTCTGCGCCTGTCTGGCGCTGCTTGTCCTGCTGTATGCCAGCATGATAAATGTGTGGCCATATCTGCTGCTCATCTATTCTTCTTTGATTGTTTTTCAGATCGTGTTATGCAGGCTAAGAGGCGCTGGCAGCCTGATACGCCACACTAGAGATATCATCTTCCCTCTTGTGAGCATACTAATCTGCTTTGATACGCTCGGCCTTATAGTCAACAAGGTTAATCCCCAGGACATAGATCATATTCTGATAGGCCTGGATTACCGGCTCTTTGGCGTTCATCCGACTTTGTATTTGCAGAAGTATCTCACTTCATTTGCATCCGATGTTCTCCAAACAGCATATGCCACATACTACTTTCTTCCTGTTGCTCTCGGCATTGTGCTGAAGTCGCAGGGCAGGACCGAAGACTTCAATAAGTCACTCTTTTTTGTGATGCTTTGCTTTTATCTTTCGTATGTCGGATATATCATCTGGCCTGCTCTTGGGCCGAGATATGCCATGCCTCATATGTATGAAAGCGAGATTACCGGACTGCTCGTTTCAGGTCCAATACAAAACCTGCTGAACCTGCTTGAGGGTGTGAAGAGGGATGCCTTCCCGAGCGGGCATACAGGGATAGCGCTTACAGTGCTCTATCTGGCTTTCAGATATTCGCGCACGCTCTTCTGGATAATCCTGTCTCCTGTTATGCTGCTGATAGTCGCAACTGTAATGTGCAGGTATCACTATGTGGTGGATGTTATCGGCGGTATAGCGCTTGCGGTTGCGACTGTTGCGCTGGGTGAATTATACTATACTCTTCTGAAAAACCATGGAAATACCATACAGCAGGACAAAGGACAGCAGGCTGGTATCAGTTAAGGTTGTGCCGAGGTCTTCCAAAAAAGGCATAGCCGCGATCGATGGCAATGTTGTGAAGATAAAGGTTACTGCACCGCCTGTTGACGGAGCTGCCAATGAACAGGTTATCGAGATAATAGCAGAGGCGATGAACGCAAAAAAGAGTGATGTGGATATAATAAGAGGCAGCTCTTCACGGACAAAAACAGTAAGGATAAAAGGAGCAGGACATTGATAAAGAGCATGACAGGTTACGGCGCTGCTGAGAAGAACGGCATAAAAGTTGAGGTGAGGTCTCTTAATCATAAATTCATCGAGATCTACGCTAAGATGCCTTCGCAGCTGAATGCATACGATCTTGAGATAAGAAAGCTGGTCAAGACAAGATTCCAGAGAGGCAAGTTCGATCTGTCAGTTGCATTCACAAGCGGCCGCGCTCCGCAGGTAAGGGTCAATAAAGAGCTTGCAAGGAACATACACTCAGCATTTTCAGAACTCAAAAACGAGATGAGCATACCCGGAGAGATCAATATAGACTTCTTCACCAACTTCAGGGAGCTTTTGAGCTCAGAAGACCAGTCTGTTGATGAGACAGACCTCTTTGGAGCGCTCGAAGAGGCTCTTGACAGTCTGGCTGCAATGCGCGACAAGGAAGGCGGTTCGCTTTATGCTGAACTCAGTTCGCTGCTGGATGAGGTGGAGAAGATGAGGAGCTCTGTAAGCGAATTTGCCGCTGAAATGGTTAAGGAGTGCTGTGAAAAGCTGAAGAACAGGATAGCGGAGCTTGCGCCACAGGTTGAAGAATCTAGGCTTGCGCAGGAGGCTGCTGTCATAGCCCAAAAGGCTGACATCACAGAAGAACTTGCCAGACTCGGCAGCCATATCGGGCAGTTCCGCGGACTGCTCGGCTCTGAAGAGCCTGTTGGCAGGAGGCTTGATTTCATACTCCAGGAGATGAACAGGGAGGCTAATACAATATCTTCCAAGGCTGATGACCTTAGGATAATAAATATCGCTATCGGCATGAAGGCAGCAATAGAAAAGATCAGGGAACAGGTGCAGAACATACAATGAGTCATCCTGTTGTGCATATAGGATTCGGCAATGTTGTGGCAGCCTCGCGCATAGTGGCAGTGGTCAGCCCGGGGTCTTCTCCGATAAAGAAGCTGCGGGAGGAGTCTGCTGCAAGGGGCAAACTTGTTGATGCCACAGAGGGCAAAAAGACCCGCTCGCTTATCATTACTGACAGCGATCATATAGTGCTTTCAGCCCTTAGCGTGGAGACCATAGTGCAGAGAATAGAGGAGATAAAGGGGATTTAAATGCCTCACACAAAGAGAAATACTCAGGGCAACCTTATAGTCATATCAGCTCCTTCAGGCGCAGGCAAGACCAGCATCAGGCAGGGGCTTTGCGAACTGATGCCGGAGATCAAGCATTCCGTATCTTTTACAACAAGGCAGCCCAGGCAGGGCGAGATCGATGGAGTGGACTACTCCTTTATATCAAAGGCAGAGTTTATGACAATGGTCGAGACCGGAGACTTTCTGGAGTGGGCAGAGGTGCATGGCAATATGTACGGCACATCGAAAAAACGCATTGAGGAGACCCGGGCTCAGGGCTTTGACATGATACTCGATATTGATGTGCAGGGCGCCAGGCAGGTTAAGGCAGCTATCCCGGACACTGTTTTTGTATTCATCCTGCCGCCTTCCCTTGCAGAACTCAGGCAGAGATTAAGCTTTAGAAACAGTGACTCTGAAGAAGTTATCAATAGGCGGCTTAACAAGGCTACTGCTGAAATAGTGGAATATATCAACTATAATTATGTTATAGTAAACGACGACCTGAAAGGGGCCATAGGAGAACTCGTCTCCATAGTCAAAGCCGAAAGGGCCCGGGTTTCAAAGATAAATGAAGACTGGATAAAGGAAAATTTTTTAGGAGGACTTAAGTAATGGATATTATCGCACTGCCGATTGAGAATGATAAAAAGAAGATAGACAGCAGATACAGGCTTGTTGTACTTGCAGCACAGAGGGCAAGGGAGCTCTCCCTCGGCGCAAAGGCGCGCGTACAGACAAAGGTCAAGAAGGTGACAACATCAGCCCTGCTTGAGACCATATCAGGCGAGATACCATTCCTTACAGGCGCTGAAGCCGTGGCAATGAAGGAAAAGACAGAGAACATAGACTACAAGAAACTGATCGAGGACAAGAGGCGCTCCATGGAAGACCTCTCTGAGCTCGAAAAGGATCTCAAGGTCTACCTGCATGACAGGGCATCATCCGAAAAGGCTCTTGAAGAGCTTTTCAGCGAAGTCGAAGAGAGCGACGAGTCTTAGTCGCTAAGCCGCACATACATCCCATAATCAGGGGCATGGCCTGAAAATGCTGAAGGACAAAAAAATACTTCTTGGCATCACCGGCAGTGTTGCGGCCTACAAGGCTATAGACCTTATAAAGCTGTTCAGGCAGAAGGGCGCTGTTGTTGAGGTTATAATGACATCAGCCTCCACCCGCTTCATCTCTCCCATGTCAATAAGCATCGCCTCCGGAAGCCGCGTGCATACGGATATGTTCGAAGACCATCTGGCGCATATAAACCTGCCGCTGGTTTCCGACCTTTTCGTTGTGGCGCCGGCAACAGCCAATATAATCAGCAAATGCGCATCAGGCCTGGCTGATGATCTGCTCAGTTCATCGCTTCTTGCGTACAACAGAAAGGCGCTCTTTGCGCCTGCAATGAACTGGCGCATGTACGAAAACCCGGTGTTTCGCAAAAACCTCGACTACCTCGCATCCCTTGACCACTGTTTTGTAGGGCCTGAAAGGGGAAGCCTCGCCTGCGGCGAGGAGGGCATCGGCAGGATGGCGAAGGTTGAGCATATAGTTGATGCAGCAGAAGCATGCATGAGCAGCCAGGATTTCAGCGGCGAGAGGGTGATTGTTACAGCAGGGCCGACAAGGGAGCATATTGATCCTGTACGCTATCTCACCAACCGCTCTTCAGGCAAAATGGGTTTTGCTATAGCAAGGGCTGCGCGCAGGCGCGGGGCATCCGTCACTCTCATAAAAGGGCCATGCTCCATAGAGCCGCCTTACGGAGTGGAGGTTGTTGATGTTGATTCAGCAGCTGACATGCATAAAGAGGTTATGCAGCGCCTATCCTCTTCAACAATACTGATAATGAGCGCTGCTGTTGCTGACTTTACTCCATCAGCAAGGCAGGATAAAAAGATAGAGAAGTCCGCATCAATGACCTTGAATCTCGTGCGCACTGCTGATATCATCGCAGAGGCAGGCGCATCTGCAAACAGGCCGTTTATAGTAGGGTTTTCAGCAGAGACAGGCAGCTCAACAGACAGGGCTGTGAAAAAGATGAAAGAGAAAAATATGGATATGATAGTATTCAACGATGTATCCAGGACTGATATAGGCTTTGATTGCGATATGAATGAAGTGGTTATTATAGATAGAAGCGGAAGCATTCCGCTTCCTATGATGAGCAAGGACGGAACAGCTGATGCCATACTCGACAGGGTGGCTGAATTGAAGAAGCTGCCGTCCGGCGGATAGGGAAATGTCAGAGTCAAAATTCATAGAGAGTCTTAGAGAACGGATCAGACAAGAGCCTGGCTCCAGACTGTTTCTCACGCTGGCAGAAGAGCTGATAAAGAGAGACATGTACGAAGAGGCTGCTGAAACTCTCGAAAGAGGACTTGCGGTCAGCCCTGATTTTGCAGGCGCTCATCTTACTCTGGCTAAACTGTATGCAAGTCGACGGGAATTCGGCAAGGCGCTTTTTGAGTATGAAGAGGCAAAGCGCATATTCCCAAGCTCGCTCACAGCATTAAGAGGCATAGCTGCGGTATACAGGGATTCAGGAGAAGCTGATGCTGCAGCAGAGGCGTACAGAGAAGTGCTGCTTATCGATCCTCTTGACCAGTTTGCATCAGAATTTATCGATTCATACATACCTAAAAAAGCGCCAGCATGCATAGATGAACCGGAGCTGGTTGAGTCGGATGATTTTGATACAGCTGAAAAACCTGTTTATGAAGTTATAGACCAGTCTGAGCAGTACCGCGAGGACAGGAAGACCGAGACCATCAGCAGGCTCAACAACCTGCTTGAAGGCATTAAAAAAACATTTGCCTTTCCTGAAGGCGGCCGCAGCGCTGTATCAAACAGCAGGGGAGCCTGAGGCAGGCCTGGCCGCGCCTCATCTGTTTATCCATGCGTCAGATTGCCACAGATTATACCGCCAGGATAAAAGCGCTTCGCAGGCTGATACGCACGCGCGCTGAAGCAGCGCTCATTACAAACCTGAAAAATATATTTTATCTTTCCGGGTTTACAGGCTCATCCGCATCAATCATCATCACGCAGGACAGGGCCCTGTTTTTTACTGACTTCAGGTACAAGGAGCAGTCAGCAGCAGAGACAGGCGGGCTGTGGGAGATAAACATAGTCAACAAAAGGGGATCAGAGGCTTTCTCGGGTTTTATAAAGAAACTCGGCATCAAGAGCCTGGCTTTTGAATCAACAGTAACATACGAATACTGGGAATCACTCAGGAAGACGGGCATAAAAACCATTCCTCTTCGCGGGGCTCTTGAGAATATGCGGCGCGTAAAAAGCGCTGATGAAATAGAGCGCATAACAAGGGCGCTAAGAAGGGCTGAGTCAGCATTTTTGAAGATAAAACCGCGCATAAAGCCGGGCATAAAGGAGCTTCAGATAGCCGGTATGCTTGAACAGGAGCTCAAGGCCGCGGGATGCAGGAGACTGCCTTTTGATATAATAGCTGCCTCAGGAAAAAACAGCTCAATGCCTCATGCAAGGCCCACTGAAAAGAAAGTGGCAGCAGGAGACCTTGTTATACTCGACTGGGGCGGTGAGGCTGATGGATACTTCTCTGACATCTCGCGCACTCTGCTTATGGCAGGCGGCAGCAATTTGGCAGAGAAGAAAAAAATCTACAATATAGTTAAAGAAGCGCTTGGCAGGGCTGTTGCTTCGGCAAGAAGCGGCATATCATCCAGGACAGTTGATTCAGCTGCAAGAGACTTCATAAAACAATCTGGCTACGGAGAGCATTTCGGCCACGGCACAGGCCATGGAGTAGGCATAGACGTTCATGAGGCCCCGAGAATAACCTATTCAGGCTCAAGCAGGCTCGGCAATGGCATGGTCTTTACTATCGAACCCGGCATATATCTGCCAGGCACCGGAGGCGTAAGAATAGAGGATATGGTGCATATCAAGGACGGAAAGGCTGAAGTTATGACAAAACTCAGCAGGGGTATCGAAATAGTTAGGGCCTGATATGCTACAATTCCTGCACAAGGAACAGACATGGCTTTTTGCCAATAATTTTCAGGAGGTATGTTTTGATAGCAACAAGTGATTTCAGAAAAGGGGCAAAGCTTGAGTATAAAGGCGAGCCTGTGGAAATAATCGATTTCCAGCATGTGAAGATGGGCAGGGGCGGAGCTGTTGTCAAGACCAAGATGAAGAACCTCAGAACAGGCAATGTGCTTGAGGATACATTCAGGTCAGGCGACAAGTTCGAGAGCCCAAGCCTTGAGGAGAAGGAGATGCAGTATCTTTATCTTCAGGACGGTCTTCACTATTTCATGGATAATGAAACATATGAGCAGATGCCTTTCAGCGATTCCCAGCTCGGTGATACAAAAAAGTTCATCAAGGAGAATATGTCTGTAAGGGTGCTCTACTACAAAGGCACGCCGATAAAGGTTGAGCCGCCGCTGTTTGTGGAGCTCGCTGTATCAGAGACAGAGCCTGCTTTCAGGGGCGACACAGCGTCAGGCAGCAGCAAGCCTGCCACGTTGGAGACCGGAGCTGTTGTAAAGGTGCCGTTTCATATACAGATCGGCGATGTCATAAAAGTTGATACCAGGACGTCCGACTACATAGAAAAAGTGAAATAACCGCTGCTGAATGCTCTTTTTGTCGCATCATGCAGGCAGATGGTTTATCGGGAGGGCTGTTTATGGAATTTAATGATTTGAAAGAATTGATAGAGCTTTTAAAAGAGAGCGATATCACCGAGCTTGTTGTTGAAAAAGACGGTGAAAAGATAAAGCTCAGAAGAGACAAGATATTCGGCCACATAGAGCAGCAGGCAGCGTATCATCAGGTTGCGCATCAGGAGCAGAGGCCCGCTCAAGCGCCTGCTGTTGAGGAGCAGCCGGCTACTGCTACTTTGACGATCACATCTCCGATAGTCGGCACATTTTACAGGTCAGCCTCTCCTGACAGCTCTCCGTTTGTGGAGGTGGGCACAAGGATTAAAAAAGGCCAGACCCTCTGCATAATAGAGGCCATGAAGCTGATGAACGAGATAGAGAGCGAATACGACGGCATTGTGACAAAGCTGCTTGTTGAGAACGGCCATGCCGTGGAATACGGCGAGCCGCTCTTTATCGTAGAGCCTGCGTAGGTGTCTGACATGAAACTCTTCAAGAAGATCCTCATAGCCAACCGCGGCGAGATAGCGGTGCGCGTGATAAGGGCGTGCAGGGAGCTCGGCATAAAGACCGTTGCAGTGCATTCGGATATAGAGAAGGATGCACTGCATGTGAAGCTGGCTGACGAATCCGTATGCATAGGGCCTGCAAACCCGGCGCAGAGCTACCTGAACATACCTGCAATACTTACAGCAGCAGAGATAACAGATTCAGAGGCAATACATCCTGGCTACGGCTTCCTGTCCGAGAACGCGCAGTTTGCTGAATCATGCGCCACATCAGGCATAACATTCATAGGCCCGACCACCGAGAATATAAGGACAGGCGGGGACAAATCAAAGGCAAGACAGGTGATGAAGAGGCGCGGAGTGCCTGTTGTGCCGGGCAGCGAAGGCCCTGTTGACACTGAAGAAACCCTGCTCAAAATAGCGAAAAAGATAGGCTTCCCCGTGCTGCTCAAGGCATCCTCAGGCGGCGGAGGCAGGGGCATGCGCGTTGTTTATGATGAACAGGCTCTGCAGCAGGCATACAACATGGCGCAGCGCGAAGCGCTTGCAGCATTCGGCAACAGCGAAGTTTACCTCGAAAAATACCTCTCGCCTATAAGGCACATAGAGGTGCAGATAATTGCAGACGCAAAGGGCAACGTTGTCCATCTCGGAGAGAGAGACTGCTCTGTGCAGAGAAGGCACCAGAAACTTATCGAAGAGTCTCCTGCGCCTGGAATTACCGAGAAGTTCAGGAAGAAGATCGGAGATCTCGCTGTAAAGGCTGCCAAGGCGCTCAAGTACAGAAATGTCGGAACCATAGAGTTTATAGTTGACCAGGACCAGAATATTTATTTCATGGAGGTCAACACAAGGGTACAGGTTGAGCATCCTGTTACAGAAGAGATAACCGGCATCGACATAATCAAGGAGCAGATCAAAATCGCAGCAGGCCAGCTGCTCCTTATCAAACAGAGCGATATCAAGTTCTCAGGCCATGCTATAGAGTGCAGGATAAATGCTGAAGACCCGGACAAGTTTATTCCCTGGCCTGGGCAGATAAAGTTCCTTAATCTGCCAGGAGGCCCCGGCATAAGGGTGGACACAGCAGCCTTTGCAGGCTGGACAGTGCCTGCCCACTATGACTCCATGATCGCAAAGGTTATAGCCAGAGGCAAGACAAGAGAAGAGGCCATAATGAGGATGAAGAGGGCGCTCGGCGACTTTCTGATAGAAGGCATCAAGACCACCGTACCGTTTCACAAAAAAGTACTCAATCATCCTGACTTTATCAAAGGCGGATTCAATACCGACTTTCTGGAGAAGATGACAGCGCAGGAATCCGGCGCTGGTACGGCTGTTGAGAACGGTTCTGACGCTGAAGCCTGAGCAGAGAAGTTTTCTATGACACTCAATATCCCATCCGTTTTTTTTATATCGGATGCAGCAGGCATGGAGATTGTGCCAAAGCTGCTTGACGCCGGCATAAGGGGCATCCAGCTAAGGGATAAAAATATCTCCCGCCGCAGGCTGTACGAATCTGCGCTTGAACTCAGGGAGCTTACCAGCAGATACCGCGCCATGTTCATTGTCAACGACTATCCTGATCTTGCCGTCGCATCAGACGCTGACGGCGTGCATCTTGGACAGGACGACCTGCCTCTGCATGAGGCCAGAAAGATAATGGCAGGCCGCATAATCGGCATATCAACGCACTCCATGCAGCAGGCCCAAGACGCTTTCAGGGCTGGGGCAGACTATATAGGGTTTGGTCCTGTATTCACCACATCAACAAAAAACGCCGGTGATCCAAAAGGCACGGATGAGCTGCAGCGTGTGGCAGAAGCAGTGGGTATACCGGTTATTGCCATTGGAGGCATAAATCAGGATAATGTCGATAGTGTTGCTGCAGCCGGATGCAGCAGTGTAGCGGTGATCTCAGCTCTTATGGGAGACAGTCCTGATATAAAGGCTGCAAGGTTTCTTTCCGCTTTCAACCGCGACAAATAGACATTCGGCAACAACAGATTCAGGGAGGTTCGTATGAAAAGGGTTTTGTTTCTGCTTGCGCTTTCCATCGTTGTTGTAGCATTTTTGCCGGCATGTAAAAAATCAGAAGAATCCATAAAGATAGGTGTTGCAGGCCCTATGACAGGGCCGGAAGCAAAGATGGGGCTTGATTTCAGAAACGGCGTTGCTGTTGCTGTTGAAGAATGGAACTCAAAGGGCGGAGTGCTCGGCAAAAAAATCGAGATCATTTCGGGCGACGATGTGTCAGACCCCAAGCAGGCTGTATCAGTGGCGCGCAAGCTGGTCAACAGCGGCGTGGTGGCTGTTATAGGGCACTTTGACTCAAACTGCTCCATACCTGCATCGGATATTTATAATGCAGCTGCAATACCCATGATAACTCCTGCCACCACAAACCCGAGGCTTACCAGCCAGGGTTACAAGGGCATATTCAGGGTCTGCGGCACTGATGACCAGCAGGGTAAAATTGCGGCTGATTTCGTATCCAGAAAACTGAAGCTCAAAAAAGTTGCTGTGCTGCATAACAAGACCACCTACGGCCAGGGGCTTGCTGATGAGTTCAAGAACAACCTCGGCAGCGGAGTGCAGGTTGTTTATTACGGTGCGATAACACAGGGCGAAAAGGACTTCAAGCCAGTGCTTACGGCAATAAGGGCGCTTTCAGCTGAGCTTATATACTTCGGCGGCATATACAACGAGGCCGGTCTGCTGGTAAAACAGGCAAGGGAACTCGGCATGAATCAGCCCTTTATGAGCGGCGACGGCACTATTGATCCCAAATTCATCGAGATAGCCGGCGCGCAGGCAGCGGAAGGCACATATCTTACATTCGGGCCTGATCCCAATAATATCCCCGCTGCAAAAGAGTTCATATCAAAGTACAAGGCAAAACATGGAGAACTCGGGCCTTACTCAATATATGCCTATGAAGCCATGAACATACTGCTTTCAGCCATAAAGGCTGCTGCCGCAACAGAAGGCAAGGCTGTGATAGAGAAGCTCCATTCAACAGAGTTTTCAGGGGCCATGGGGAACATAAAATTTGTCGAAAAGGGCGATGTTCAGGCATCTCCATTTGTTGTATGGGTAACAAAAAACGGCAGATTTGTTGAACACTGGAAGCCTTGAGGGGGGCTGAAATAATTGACTTTAGGGCTCTCCAGAATTTATAATCTCAGTTCACAATTAAGGTTCGGAGGAAGCAATGCCAAAATATACAACATATAATCCGCACAGATCCAGGAGAAAGA
>JAJFVG010000110.1 GCA_021371915.1 Nitrospiraceae bacterium | reverse complement strand
TATCTTTTTTGATACAACTTTGGGGAATGTGTCTGTGGTCATTATTGCTGCTGCTGCATCATCAACTGTGTTGCGGGCGAGGCCGTCAATAAGATCCACTATGCTGCCGCGCACCCTGTCCATCGGCATCGGAGCGCCTATTACTCCTGTTGAGCAGACATAAACACGAGTTTTGGATATGCTGAGCATGTCTGCTGCAAGCGCTGTCATCTCGTCAGCATCCTTCATGCCCTGGCTGCCTGTGCATGCGTTTGCATTGCCGCTGTTCACGATAATGGCCTGGCCCTTGCCTGATTTAATGCGCTTCATGTCGAGCTTCACTGGCGCAGCCTTGACCGTGCTGGTTGTGAACATGCCGGACATGACAGCCTCTTCTGCTGAATAGATAAGCGCGAGGTCTTTTCTGCCCGGTTTTTTGATTGCTGCTTCAGTTACTGAAAAGAGAAATCCTTCTGGTATGCGTGTTTTAGTTTTCATCCTGATAGCATAAATTCAGAAAAGACTTTTTTGCAATACCGGATTTATATGATGACTAAGGGAAAAGCGCGAGGCTCTTTATGGCAGTAGCCTCATCAATGCCGAGCATAAGGTTCATGTTCTGCACAGCCTGGCCTGATGCGCCCTTTACCAAATTGTCTATTGCAGAGACGATGATAAGGGTATTGGTGCGCTTGTTAACCTTGAGGCCTATGTGGCAGTAGTTTGTGCCGCGTACATTCTTTGCATCAGGGTATTTGGCCTCAGGCAGCACAACAACAAACTGCTCTTTAGCATAAGCCTGATTATAGACATCAAGAATATCCTGGGTAGTCATATCCTTTTTCAGCTTGCAATATATTGTAGCAACTATGCCCCTATCCATTGGCACGAGATGAGGTGTGAAGTTGATAACCATTTTTGTGCCCGCAATACTGCTGAGTTCCTGTTCTATCTCCGGTGTGTGGCGATGAACACCAAGGCCGTATGCCTTGAATGCATCATTAACCTCGCAGTATGAAAATGCTGTATCAGACTTCCTGCCTGCGCCGGACACCCCTGATTTTGCGTCAATGATTATGGAATCTGCATCAACAATGCCTGCTTTTAATGCGGGCATCAGGCCGAGTATGGAGCATGTTGGATAGCAGCCTGGATTAGCTATCAGCGACGCGGGTTTTATATCTTTGCGGTAGAGCTCTGGAAGCCCGTACACTGCCTTGGCAAGAGTTTCGGTCTTCTGGTGGGGCAGCTTATACCACTCTTCGTAAACAAGAGGGTCGTTTATGCGGTAGTCTGCTGAAAGGTCAATAACCTTTTTACCTTTGGAAAAGAAATAATCAACAGCGATCTGTGATGCGCCATGCGGAAGCGCCATAAAGAAGATGTCTGCTTTTGAAAGCAGCTTTTCATTAACCAGGGGCTCATAAACAAGATGCTTGTACGCGGTAAGATGCGGAAATACCTCAGGCACGGTCTTGCCTGCTGACTTTTCGGATGTTATGGCTGTTATCTCCACATCAGGATGGAGGCTGAGAATCCTTAGCAGTTCCGCTCCTGTGTAGCCGCTGCCGCCGCATATCGCTATCTTATGCATTTAACACCCCTGAAATATTAAGCGGATGAGGGCTTGACAGTTTTTTGTTGCCAGCCAGCTCATCCGCCAGTATATGAATCAGAAAGTTTGTATTATCTCTTGGAGAACTGGAATCTCTTTCTCGCTCCAGCAAGTCCGTACTTCTTTCTCTCGACCTCTCTGGGGTCTCTTGTGAGGAAGCCTTCCTTCTTGAGCTTTCCCTTGAAGTCAGCATCCACATTAACAAGCGCCCTTGCTATGCTGTGTCTGAGCGCTCCTGCCTGTCCGCTGAGTCCTCCGCCCCTTACGTTGCAGAGAATATCGTACTTGTTTGTCATGCCGGTCAGGTTAAGAGGCTGCCTTATGATCATCTGGAGGGTCTCTCTTGGGAAGTAGACCTCAAACTCCTTCTCATTGACAGTTATCTTGCCGTTGCCTGGCACGAATCTTACCTGGGCTATTGCCCTCTTTCTTCTTCCTGTTGCGCTGATCTTTGTGGAAGCCATTGTATAAAACTCCTTATCTCAAAGTTTCTATAAGTTCAGGATTCTGAGCCTTGTGCGGATGCTCTGCACCGCGGTACACCTTGAGCTTCTTTATCATCTGCTTTCCGAGTCTGTTCTTTGGCAGCATGCCGCCAATCACATCTTTATAAAGATCCTCTATGTCCTTCTGCATCCTGTCTCTGAGAGATGCTGACTTGAGGTTGCCGATGTAGCCTGTGTGGTGGTGATAGAACTTGTCATCCATCTTTGCGCCGGTAACCTTCACCTTCTCTGCATTGATGATCACGACAAAATCTCCTGTGTCAACATTAGGTGTGAATACTGCTTTATGCTTTCCGCGGAGATATGCAGCGATCCTGCTGGCAATCCTGCCGAGGATCTGGCCGTCAGCATCAACAACATACCATTTGCGGTTTATGTCCTCTTCTTTTGCAAACTTGGTCTTCATGAGACACCTTCCTTATTAAAAATAGTGAATATCAGCTAAACGCAATTCGAGTTAGATACATTAAACAAAAAGGGTTATATTTGTCAACAGCCTGTCTGATATAATAGGCCGATGAAAATAGCCCTCACAATAGCCGGCTCAGACCCCTCGGGCGGAGCAGGAATACAGATGGACCTGAAGGTATTCCAAAGACTCGGCGTGTACGGCCTCGGCCTGCCTGCTGCGCTGACTGCCCAGAACTCTTGCGGAGTCAGATCAGTCTACCCTATTGACAAGGCTATTATAAAGGATCAGCTCGATATCCTGATACCTGACATAAGGCCCGATGCCTTGAAAACAGGCATGCTGCTTACACCTGAGGCTGTGGAAGCTGTTGCTGAGTGCGTAAAGGCCAACAGGCTTGGCAACCTTGTTGTTGATCCTGTGCTAAGGTCTTCATCGGGTGCTGAAATGCTTAAAAACAGGGCATTGGATGCGATGCGCAGTCTGCTGCTGCCTCTTGCGACTATTGCCACCCCGAACATAAAAGAGGCTGCCTCGCTTTCGGGCATACAGATAAATGATGAAAATGATATGAGGGCTGCTGCTGAGATGATAATTGAATCAGGCTGCCAAACGGTTATAATAACAGGCGGACACTTTAACGAGATCGATGAATCAACTGAAAACGCACCTGACCTCTTTTATGACGGCAGGGAGTTCAGGATAATAGACAGCAGCAGGGTAAAAGGCGAATTCCATGGCACTGGATGCGCTTATTCAGCAGCAATAACAGCTTTTCTTGCAGATGGGCTCAGTCCTTATGCATCAGCAAAAAAAGCCAAGGAGTTTATGAACAAGGCCATAATGAATGCAATAACAATGGGCAAAGGAATGAAATATCTGAATGTCTAAAATAAAGACCATCTACCAGTGCCAGTCATGCGGGTACTCCAGCCCCAAGTGGCTCGGCAAATGCCCTGACTGCGGGGCATGGAACAGCTTTGTTGAGGAGAAGCAGGAGCCAAAAACCCT
>JAJFVG010000033.1 GCA_021371915.1 Nitrospiraceae bacterium | reverse complement strand
TTGCCCTGCTCAAATGTGTATGTGAGATTATCGATTATCTGACGGTTGTCAGAGTTGAAACAAAGATCAAACAGTTTAAGCATTTTACCGCCCTGTATTTTTGAATAAGGAGCGCAGCCAGCGGCTGCGCTCCTTATTCATTTTATTTGTTTTTGTAAAACTCTTCAGCTTCCTCTTCCATTTCGTACAGTCTTGTGTAGTAGTCAGGAAACTCATTCAGATGCGCAAGCGCGATCTTGCCGGTCATAAGTGGATCGTCATTTGTGACATTTGTAAGAGCATTCTCCTTGCCGTGTTCCAGCTCCACATCCATTCCCATCCTGAACTGCTCAACATCAAAAAGCGACCAGTCTATGCCGAGCTTCCCGCCGATCTCTTTTGCCTGCTCTGCTGTGAAAACCTTTTTTGTGGACATGTATGGCCTCCTTTTATTTTGCTTTGCCTTGATTAGCTACCTGCTGCATGGCTTTTTTCATCTCTTTAGGGTCGCCAAGATAGTATCTGTTCAGGGGCTTGAGGTTGTCATCAAGCTCGTAAACAAGCGGTATGCCTGTCGGTATGTTCAGATTGACGATGTCTTTGTCAGAAATATTGTCGAGATATTTTACGAGCGCGCGCAGCGAATTGCCGTGTGCTGCTATAAGCACCTTCTTGCCGGATTTTACGGACGGAGCAATGGTCTCTTCCCAATATGGCACGAACCTGGCGATTGTATCTTTCAGGCTCTCTGTGAGCGGCAATTCAGAAGCAGAAAGGCTGCTGTATCTGGGATCACTGCCCGGACAGCGCGGATCATCTTTTGCAAGCGCAGGAGGCGGTATGTCAAAGCTCCTTCTCCATATCAGCACCTGGTCTTCTCCGTATTTGGCTGCTGTTTCTGATTTGTTCAGGCCTTGAAGACTGCCGTAGTGCCTTTCATTAAGTCTCCATGAGCGCACAACAGGTATCCACATAAGGTCCATCTCATCCAGTACTGTCCATAGAGTGCGTATCGCTCTTTTGAGGACAGAGGTATAGGCTATGTCAAAGGTGTACCCGCCGTCTTTAAGGAGTTGACCGGCTTTTTTTGCCTCTTCCCTGCCTTTTTCAGACAGGTCAACATCTGTCCATCCTGTGAATCTGTTTTCCTTGTTCCATACGCTCTCGCCATGGCGCAGGAGCACGAGTTTTATCATGACATTTCTCCCAGGGTTTTCAAGATGAATTGAACTGATTCGTATATTAGATTTAAACAGAAAAACACAATAAATGCAAACTTCCGGAGCGGATTATACGGAAAGATTTCTGTATTGTTTGCTAACTATGCTGTGGGCCTGCATTGCAAGGTCTTTGCGTGCCAGAGTATTGTCTCCTTTTGTATATTGGAGAGGTGCGCTGAAAAATAGCGTTGCCTCTACGTTACCGCAACCGAGCAGCCTCCAGAAATGCTTTGGAAAATATTCATTGCCGAACCACGCAACAGGGTTTTCTAGCTGGCCGCAGCCCGCAGCACGGTATTTAATGCTTACAGGTATGACAGGGCAGTTCATCATAAGCGGCAGCTCAAAGAAGCTGCTCTTGAAGGGCATCACATCACTGCTGTCTGATGTTGTGCCCTCTGGAAATACGACCGCATTCACTCCAGCGCGCAGTTTTCTATTGAGTCCCTTTATTGCTGCCGGTATGCCTGATCTTGAGCTCCTGTCAATAAACACGGTCCCTGCCAGCATAGAGAGCAGGCCCACAAGCGGCCACCTTCTTACATCCTCTTTAGAGAGGAATGTGCAGGGCAACAGGCTGGCGAGCACCATAATATCCGTGTAGCTTGTGTGGTTTGATACTATAAAACCCGTCAGGTCTTTATTGAAGTCGCCGTCAGGCCGCACCCTGATGCCCAGTATGCGGCAACTGCATTTTGCCCATAGCGTTGCCAGTGCAGCGAGCGTCCTGGTTCTCCTTGCAAATGAAAAGATGAATGTAAGGTTTACGAGAATCGCGGGTGCAATCAGAATTGCGCTCATGCTCATGAGCGCAAGGAGTCTTGATAATTTTTTGAGCATTAGCATCAGACAATAGATCACGGCCTGTAGTATTTCTTCTTCTGCTTCATGTATTCCTGTTCAACATGGCCGCCGAAATCATGCGGGTATTTGTATCCTTCGCCCCTGCCGAGTTTTGATGCTCCCTTGTAGTGGCTATCCTTGAGATGGTCAGGCACTTCCTGGGTTGTCTCTGTTTCTATATCATGCATTGCTTCGTCTATGGCAACATATGCTGCATTGCTCTTTGGCGCTGATGCTATGTATGTTGCTGCCTGAGCCAGCGGTATTCTCGCCTCCGGCATGCCTACAAACTCTACAGCACGCAAGGCTGATACAGCGAGCACAAGCGCCATCGGATCAGCATTGCCCACATCCTCTGAAGCGCATATGACTATCCTTCTTGCTACAAACCTTGGATCTTCACCAGCGTAGAGCATCTTTGCGAGGTAATATACTGCTGCATCAGGATCAGAGCCGCGCATGCTCTTGATAAAGGCTGATATTGTGTCATAGTGCTGATCTCCGGCCTTGTCGTACACAACGGCTTTTTTCTGGATCGATTCCTGTGCTGTTGCGAGCGTGATGTTGATTGTTCCGTCAGCAGAAGGCGGCGTGGTCAATGCAGCTATCTCAAGTGATGAGAGCGCTTTTCTCGCATCGCCGTCCGACATTGCGGCAAGGTGTTCTAGCGCATCATTATCAGCTGTTACGGACATGCTGCCGAGGCCTCTTTCCTTGTCCTGCATCGCGTTGCGCATTATTTTTACAAGATCTTCGCTTGTGAGCGGCTTGAGTTCAAATACCTGGCTTCTTGAGAGCAGGGCGTTGTTCACATAGAAGAATGGATTTTCAACAGTAGCTGCCATAAGTGTGACAGTGCCTTCTTCAACATCAGGAAGCAGCGCGTCCTGCTGCAGCTTGTTGAAGCGGTGTATTTCATCGAGAAAGAGAACGGTTCTTATTCCATTGGCTTTTCTGGCGCGTGCTGAACTTACGGCCCTGCGCAGGTCATCGAGATTTGCTGTGGCAGCATTCAGCCACTCAAAGTGGGATCCTGTTTTTGATGCTATTACACGGGCAAGGGCGGTCTTGCCTGTGCCGGGAGGCCCGTAAAATATGACTGATCCCAGCCTGTCCGCCTCAATCGCTCTTCTGAGAAGCCTGCCTTCACCGATTATATGCTGCTGTCCGGTGTACTCTTCAAGGCTGCGGGGGGCCATGCGGAAGGCAAGGGGCGCATGAGTTTGTGCTGTCTTTTCTTCGGGTTTGTCTTCTTTAGAGAAGAGGTCCATCTTGCTACTTTATCTTGCCGAGCATCTTTATAAAGGCGCGCAGCAGTTCAGGATCATAGTTGCCGGTCTCTTTTGCGATTACAGAGAGGGCTGTAAAAGGCGTGAAAGCCTGTTTGTAGGGCCTGTTTGTCGTCAGCGCATCATAACAGTCTGCTATTGCAGCTATCCTGCCATTAAGTGATATATATTTGCCTTTGAGTTTAAACGGGTATCCCTTGCCGGTAAGTTTTTCATGATGCTGAAGCAGTGTCTGGAGTGACCTTTCAGACAGGCTCTTGTGTGCGCTGATTATATTCTGACCTGCTATGACATGGCTCTGAATGACCCTGTACTCATAATCATCCAGTTTTCCCTGTTTGTTGAGTATTTCCTGGGGTATGGCGCTCTTGCCTATGTCATGCAGCAGCGCTCCCAGCCCCAGCTCCTCAAGCCTGTCCTTGCTCATGCCTGTCGTATTTCCGAGACCTAGCGTAAGCACAGCCACATTAACGGAATGCGTGTAAGTATAGTAGTCATAGTTGCTTAAAGACAGAAGGTCGTATATCGCATCGTTATCTTCATGCATGCACTCTATCAGATTGGTGACTATCTCTTCGGATTTGTTTATAACCTCTCCGCTCCTTGGATCATCCAGCAAATCTTTAATAACCATTTTTGATGATTCCCTGATCGCGATCGGTTTAACATTGGAAGGCATGTCCTTTACAGCTGCCGGCGACTTGATAATGCTGTCGATGTAATCTCGGTACAGTTGTATGTCTGACTTGTTTATAACAATGTCTCCTGGCAACTGGTCCAGTGATGATTCGACAATCGCCGGAGAGTCGGCGTCAGCTTCTATAACAGCGTGAAGGTTGAACTTGTCCAGGCTGTATAGATTAAAGTTTATACTGGTGCCTGGAATGATGAGTTTTCTGTCTATCTGGTAGTGCTGGTCCTTGTGGAAGGAGTATTTTTTGAAGATCGGTGATTTGTCCAGGGTTGTGTCATCCTCCTGCTTTGTCCTGGCAAGGTAGGATTTGAGTATGTCGACATTTCCGGATTCTATATAAGCTTCAGAGAGCCCCTTTTCCTTTAGTATCTCCCTGGCCATGTTTGTAAAGACCATGCCCTTTTGGAAGAGAGGCTTTAGACCCCCGCGCTCTTTGATGTACACATCGAACGGCAATCGTGAACCAACTACAAGAAAATCAGCAGCAATGCTTCTGTGCGATCCTATCCCTATCTCTGAATGCTTTGTCGCCATGATGACTAATAATTTATGATTTTTTGATGAAAATTTGCAAGGATCAGGATGTTTTGCGCATCATTTTTATATAATATCCGGAGGGAAACTGATATCAGATGCTATACATAACCACTGCAATAATTCTCTGGAGCTCGCTGGGCATTTTCATACGGATGTCCCCTTTGCCTGTGCACATTCTCATGTTTTATTCGAACCTGCTGTCATGCGTGCTGCTCAGCCCATTTGTGCTTCGCCGCGGACTGATGCAGCAGTTTTCAGGCAGCAAAAAATTCCTTAAGCTGCTTGTGATCGGCCCGATCAGCCTTGTCAATACCTTCACTTTTTTTTACGCATACAAACACACAACAATAGCCAATGCCATACTTACCCACTATACTGCTCCTCTTTTTGTGGCTGTGATGGCCCCGTTTTTCTTGCATGAAAAACTGACGTTCAGGATAGCAGCATCTGTTATGGCTGCATCAGCAGGGCTCTGGATCATGCTCGATATGTCAGCAGCCCAGTTTGCAGATATGCTTTTAAAGGGCCACAGCAACACAGTCGGCATGGCAGCAGGAATATTTTCAGGTTTTATGTATGCCGTGCTCGTGATAGTGCTGAGGTCTGTGGCTGTTTTTATGAATGTTGTGGTAACGGTTTTCCTGCAGAACATGATGATAATGCTCCTTCTTGTACCGTTCATGGATTTCAGCGCGCAGCTGCCTGGTTCGATAATAGTGATACTCGTAATGGGAATAGTCCACTCCACGCTGGCGCCTGTGCTGTATTTCAGGGGCATCAAGGATGTAACCGCAAACCGTGCGGCAATACTCGGTTATTTCGAGCCGGTCGGCGCGATACTGCTCGGTTTTGTTTTTCTTGGCGAGACATTGACAGCAAAGGCAGCGATAGGCGGCATGATGATACTCTTTTCAGGCTGGCTGACTATCATAAAAAACAGCTCAGGCACAGCTCCGGACGTATAATCACATCCTCATGATGTCCACAGGCTGTATCAGCGTCGCCTTCTTGGACGGATATATACCCGCGATTATTCCGACCCCCACAGAGGCTGTTACAGCAAGCAGTATCCCGGGCAATGATATTGAAAACGGCAGGTTCGAAAGTTTCAGTATTATTCCACTGAGCGGGAGCCCTATTACAAGGCCTGCTGCTCCTCCTGCTATGGCTATGAATGAAGACTCGGTCAGAAATTGCAGAATTATATCGCGCTTCCTGGAGCCTATGGCCCTTCTGATGCCGATCTCCACTCTTCGCTCACTCACGATAAGTATCATTATCGAGAGTATGCCTAGTCCGCCGATCAGAAAAGAGACCGAGGCAGCTATCCTGCCCAGTATCGTGATCATGGACATTGCCTGTGACTTGAGCTGTGTAACATCCTTCAGGTCTATCACTGCAAAGTCATCCTGCATACCCTGCCTGATCTTGTGCCTCTTTCTCATTATGCTCTCGATATCGCTCTTGGCGGACTGTATGGCTTCTGAACTGGCAGCCCGCACATTTATGGAACTGATGAAATCCTTGTTCACCAGCTTGTTCATGTATGTATTCAGCGGCACGAATATTACATTGTCCTGATCCACTCCGGAGAGATCAACGCCTTTTTCTTCCATTATCCCTGCTATCTGGAAGGGCGCCCTGTAGATCATCAGATATTTCCCGATCGGGTTCTGATCCGGAAAGAGTTTTTTTGCAACGCCTGCGCCTATTATTGCAATGTTTTTGAGCTCTTGATTGTCCTCGTCGGTTACAAAAGACCCTTCTGCTGCGTTGAAGTTTCTGATTTCCGAGTAGTTCGGCACAACTCCGATTATGAGTACGTTTATAAGTGTTGTATTGCCGTATCTTACCGGGAAGGATTTGTTTGAAGACGGCGATACGTCCGACACGCTGACTGAGCCGTTTTTGATCGCTTCGGCATCAGCCAGTTTGAGGTTTGTGGCTTCGCTCAGGAGTGAAATGCTGGGGCCGAACCTTCTTACTATACCGCTTCGCACAATCAGCAGATTCTTGCCGAGGCTCTCTATCTCTGCTGCTGTTTTTTTTGCAAGAGCTGTGGAGAGATTGGATACAACTATCAACGAAAGCGTGCCGAGAAACACTCCCAGCACAGCCAGCGCTGTCCTGAGCTTGTAGTTTGCAAGCGATCCGAGGGCAATTTTGAGGTTTATGAATATCCTGTTCATTTTCTTATCGCATCAATAGGGTTCATATTCGCTGCCTTTCTTGCGGGCTGTAGTCCAAACCCTACACCAACGGCCCATGAGAGCAGAAGCCCGGCTGCAAAGGCCTTCCATGAAAAATATATCTCGAATTCCGCTATCAGTTTAAGCAGGTTTGAGGATACATAACCCATGATAAAGCCGATCAGTCCGCCGATTGTGGTAATAATAACCGCTTCGCCGAGAAACTGCATCAGTATATCGCGTTTTTTTGCTCCGGCAGCGCGTCTTATCCCTATCTCCTTTGAGCGTTCTTTTACTGAGAGCAAAAAAAGGTTTGCAAGTACAAAACCCGCTACGAAAAGCGATATTACGCCTGCGACTCCGAGAAATATCGTCAGGCTGCTTGTGAGCGCTACAAGAAATTTGATTATCTCTTTTGGAGAGACAATCCTGAAGTCATCCGGGTCTGATGCCCTCAGATTATGACGCGCTCTGAGGAACTGCTTCATCTCTTCCTGCCGCTGCTCAAGCCGTTCCTGGTCAGTGAACCTGATCCTGAATGTTGATATGTAGGTGGTTTCATTCTGTAGTTTCCGCATCAGGGTTGTTATGGGTATTACAATCCTGTCATCCAGGTTTGCGCCTGTCGGCGTTGTGCCGCGTTCAGACAGCACGCCAACCACCTGTACAGGAATATTTTTTACCAGAATGTATTTGCCTACCGGGTCCTCATTACCGAACAGTTGTTCAACCACATATTTGCCGATGATGGCCACATTGCGCAGGCCGTTTACATCCTCATCCGTAAAGTCAGAGCCCTGTATGACCGGCCATGTCCATACCCTGCTGTAGTCATTGGTGGATCCGTAAATCGTTGTCTGGTATTTTTTGTCCCTGTAAGAGACATTTATGTTCCTGACAGCAGACATCGGAACAACAACATATGCTGTATCGAAATTCTGCTTCACAGCCTCTACATCGCCAAGGGTAAGGGTCTTGTCGAATCTGCCCACAGCGCGCGCTTCCTCTCCGCCGCTTGTCACAAGAAGTGAATCAGGGCCGAAGCGCGCAACTATATCATAGGCTTTTTTGTATGCGCCTTCCGTTGCAGCGACAATGATTGTGATGGCGGAAATGCCGAGCGCAACACTGAACATGCAAAAGAATGTGCGCAGCTTGAATGCCCTTACAGCGACAACCGACTGCGAGATGATATTTAAAAACTTGTCCATAAGGATTACACCAGAAGTCCGTCGCTTATCTTCACTATCCGCTTAGCATTGGATGCTATGTTTTCGTCATGGGTTATGAGAACTACCGTGGTGCCCTTGCTGTTCATGTCAGAGAGCGTTTTTATGATCTCGGATGCTGTCCTGCTGTCAAGCTGACCTGTCGGCTCATCCGCAAGCAGCAGCTCAGGGTCATTCATCAGCGCCCTTGCTATGGCCACTCTCTGCTGCTGACCTCCTGAAAGCTGGCTCGGCTTGAACTTTGCCCTGTCCTGAAGGCCTACGAGTTCCAGAAGATGCAGCGCCCTTGCCTTGAGTCCGTCCTGATGGTGTTCAAGATAAAGGGTAGGCAGAAGCACATTTTCGAGCACAGTGGCGTACGGGAGAAGATGAAAGCTCTGAAATATGAACCCGATATGTTCGTTCCTGATCCTTGAGAGTTCATCATCAGGAAGTGATGATACCTCCGTGCCTGAAAGCTTGTAACTTCCCGATGTCGGCACATCAAGGCAGCCGAGCAGGTTCATCAGGGTTGTCTTGCCAGAGCCGGATGTACCCATTATGGCAACGAACTCCCCCTTTTCGATTTTCAGGGATATGCCTTTAAGCACTTCGACATTATCTTCACCAATCTTGTATGTCTTTTTTATATCAGTGAGTTCACACAGGCTCATTATCTATCTTCCGGACTTGCCCTGGGGTTTTCCTCCGGGGCCGCCCTGTCCGCCGGCGCTGCTTTGTTTGCCGTTGCCTCCCTGTGCAGCCTGGCTGTCAGGCTTCTGTGTGAAGGGTAGTATAAGCTTGGAAGCTACAACTGCTCCTTCCTGTACGCCGGATAATATCTCTGTTTTTTCCTCACCCCTTATGCCTGTCTTGATATCTGTTTTTTGTACCTGGTTTTTTCCCTTGACAACATATGCGACCTGTTTGCCTTTTTCAAATTTTACTGCTGCATTCGTTACTGTGAGCACATCTTTTTTCTCGATGAAGATGATTTTTACATGGGTTGTCATCTCGGGCCTGAGCAAAAGAGCATCTTCATGCGGTATTTTTACGATTGCCAGATAATAGACTATATTGTCCTTGACCACAGGCTGCGGGTATATTTCTGTTATCAAGCCGCTGAAGTTTTTTGAGGGGTAAGTGTCAACGTAATATTCCACCTTCTGCGAAAGTTTTACCTTGCCTATGTCCGTTTCATCGACATATATCCACATCTCGAGTTTTGTTGGATCGAGCACGGTCACAAGATTGGCGACCTGAAGACCTGCCACGATGGTCTCGCCCTGTTGAGCTGTAACGTCAGAGACAATGCCGCTTATCGGCGCGTATATTTTCGTATAGCTTAATTTTGTTTTTTGCTGCTCAAGCTGCGCTGTCTGTGTTTCTACATTTGACCTTGATATCGGGAGTTGTGTTTTGTATTCAGCCCTGAGTCTTTCAAAAACTGCTTTGGTTGAATCGTACTGGCTTTTTGCCTTTTCCAGAGAATCTTTTGTTGTGTATTCTTTAGTGATAAGTTGTTTTTCCCGCTCGTATGCTGCTTTTGCGTATTCATAATTCGCTTCAGCTTCCCTTATCCTGTCCGGGTATGTCTGCTCCTGTTGTGCAAGGGTTTCTTTTGAGGATTGCAGGGCAGCCTTTAACTGGTCAATGCCCTGTTTTATTTCTCTGTCATCTATAAGGGCGATGATATCTCCTTTTTTTACCCTGTCACCGACCCTTACTTTCATATCGACAATTGTGCCTGTTGCCCTGGCGCCGATTTTCACAACCGCGCCGACCTGGGATTTGATTATTCCTGTCTCAACGAGTATGCCCCGTATATCGCTTTTTTCAACAACAGCGGTTTCAAGCACCTTTGTCTCAGGCTTGGAAAGAAAACTCTTGTATGCGAAGTATCCTGCTCCGGCAACCAGCAGGGCTGCTGCTGCAATAATCAATATCTTCTTCATTAAAGTCCCTCCGAATGCCTTATATCTATTTCCATATGAGTTCGGTTCCTGATGCTTTCTCAAGGTTTATCCTTGAAGTGACGAGGTTGAGTTTTGTGTTTATCAGCTGTTCTCTTGCAGCGGCCAGCTGGCTTTCCGCCTGCACAAGAGAGAGGATGTCAGCCTTGCCGACTTTGTACTCCCCGAATGCCTGGTCATAGTTCTGCTGGGCCTGTTTCAACTGCTCCTGCGCAACGCTCATATTGTTAACAGCGGTTACATAATCCTCATAAGTCAGCCCCAGTGTCAGCAGTGTCTGTCTTTTTGTCTCTTTCAGGTTTTCGGTGGACACATCCTGCTCGTATCTGGATGACTTAACCCTGTGGTATTTGCCCAGTTCAAAAATGTTCCATTTTGCGGTTATAGCGGCAGTCCTGTTTTCTCCTGTTGTTGTGGCTGACGATCTGCTGCTGCCTGATGTTTTTGAGTACCCGGCCTCTGCTGTGAGCGAAGGGTAGAAGTCGCTGAGCGCTGTCTGTTTGTTGAAATCAGCAATCTTCTGTCTGAATTCTGCCTGCCTGATCTCTGGTTTTTCAGAAGCAGCAAGTTCAAGCGATTTTCTGTCAGGCGCTGGATAAGATGCTGAAAGAGATCCTGATAAATCGTACATTGTATCAAGAGGCCTTCCTATAACTGAGTTGAGCTGGACAACAGCCTTTCTCAGATTGTTTTCAGCCTCCACAAGATTGAACTTTGCCTGTTCAAGCCGCACTGAGGCCTGGAGCGCATCAGAAAGTTTTGCAACCCCGAACTTGTATCTGCCCTCTGCAACTTCGTAATCCTTTTGCGCATCCTGAAGCTGCACCCTGCGCTGTTCAAGTGTTTCCTTGCCTGCGAGGGCTGTGAAAAATGCGGATTTTACGCTGTATGAAAGTTCGATAAGGCTCTTTTTCAGCTCGTGCTTGTCAATGTCGAGGTTCAGGCTCGCTATGTTCCTTGCTGAGTTCCTTTTGCCGCCGTCAAACAAAGTGTAGGAAAGAACAGCGTCATACAGCCTGGAGTAATAGTGGTCGCTGGATGTGTATACTTTTTCCTGTGTGGTTGATACATCGAGCTTTGGCACATACGGCCCAAGCGAAGCCTTGTACAGCTCTTCAGTTGATTTGATCCTCAATTCAGCCGCTTTGTATGAAGGCAGATTGTTGCGGGCAAGCTCCAGTGCCTGTTCGAGTGTTAGCGCGTCTGCTGAGCTGAATAAAAGAAAAACTGCGACAACAAAAAAAAGGCAGGAGAGGTAAAAGCAGGTTTTAATTTTCATTATCCACCCTGAAAAAATATTATGAAATTATTCTCTTCTGGTGCTGCAAATGTCAATGCTGACAGCCTCAGCCACTTTTTTAATCGGGAGCCCTGTTTTTGCGGCAATTGCCTTTATATCCTCATATTCAGCAGCCACATTCACTGCTTCACCATTGAGAAGCGCGGTTTTGACACGCACAGTGCCGAATCTCGTATTAACTGTCGTGACTTCTCTCTGGAGCGTTATTCTGTCTGATGCGTGAGTCCTGAGGCCTATGGTCGAGGTCTCTCTGAAGATTATTTCCGAGAGCTCTTTTATATGCCTGTCAGCGATAACAGTAAGTTTTTGCGCTGGACGTCCTTTTTTCATAATGATATTTTCTATATAAACGTCGAGTGCGCCGGCGCTGAGCAGCCTGTCAAAGACATTTTCATACAGCTGAGGATTCATATCATCAATGTTTGCCTCTATAACAGTAACCCTGTTGTTATCAGTAGACCGGACAGCGTTTCCGGTCATAAGTCTTAGGACATTTGGCGCACGGTCGATATCCTTGCCTCCAGCGCCGTAACCGATGGCGTCTATGCTCATAACAGGCATGGCGCATGGTTGAGCGTTGAGCCCTTTGAGTATTGCAGCGCCTGTTGGCGTGGTCAGCTCGAATCCTGTATCTGTTGAATAGACAGGGTATCCTTTCAGCAATTCAGCTGTTGCCGGAGCAGGCACAGGCAGTATGCCGTGGCTTGTGTTTACAGTGCCTGAGCCGAGGTTTACAGGCGAGACAAATATTTCTCCTATGCCCAGCATGTCCAGGCCGATAACCGTGCCGAATATGTCCACAATGCAGTCTGTTCCGCCCAGTTCGTGCAGGTGCACCTCATCAAAGCTGTGTCCATGCACAAATGCCTCTGCCTCAAAAAGCACCCTGAATATTGCAAGTCCGCGTTCTTTTATATGAGGAGCGAGTGTTGATATTCCAATCAGCTCCTCTATGTCACGCCATCTTGTCTCATGCCTGTGCGCGTGCCCTGATATTTTTACATCGACTTTTTTTGCTGATATGCCTGCACGTGTTACAGCTTTTGAGATGATCTCGTATCCGTCAATGGGTATGGCTTTAAGACCTTCAGAAAGTCTGTCAGGATGCACTCCTGCATCAACAAGTGCGGCCAGGCACATGTCGCCGCTTATTCCGGAGTCGCAGTTGAGATA
Organism: Nitrospiraceae bacterium; assembly: GCA_021371915.1. Classification (GTDB taxonomy): domain Bacteria; phylum Nitrospirota; class Thermodesulfovibrionia; order Thermodesulfovibrionales; family Dissulfurispiraceae; genus JAFGXL01. The sequence goes on along the minus strand of JAJFVG010000033.1, from coordinate 332 downwards.
CGCGGTTTTCATCCTGTTATTATACATCCATAAAGTTAAATTTTTTGTGAATATCGGCAAGGAGCCTTTCGGATGTTTTTGTTATGAGTTTGATAAACACCAGCGTCAAAGTATATAATTTACTTCCTTGTTTTGCCTCTTCATTTGCCGGGATAGCTCAGTGGTAGAGCAGCTCACTCGTAATGAGCAGGCCGAGGGTTCAAGTCCCTTTCCCGGCTCCAGCGCACAATAAAAAAGCAGGATTGTAGTTATCCTGCTTTTTATGATGAATCTTTTTACGACTACTTATTGGGCAGGCTTACCACACTGTCTATAAATTTCTCTCAAGTACC